>NZ_JBSAXF010000019.1:0-113300 GCF_053427845.1 Burkholderia sp. AW49-1
CTTACCCCTGCGCCTGTCCTTCGCGTAGCGTGCTTTCGCCACGGCGAAAGCGCCGCGAACGCTGGAGACGCCACCGACGATCCTGCGTCCATCCCATTGACCGAAAGGGGGACGCAGCAAGCGATCGCAATCGCCCGGCGCTTTGCCTCTCCTCCGGGCATCGTGATCTGCTCGCCCTTCTATCGCGCACAGCAAACAGCCGCTCCAACGCTCGGTCAATTTCCCTTGACGCCGTGCGAGACATGGCCGATTCAGGAATTTACATATCTCGCGCCTGCGAAGTGTGCGGGCACATCGGCAGCACAGCGTCGTCCGTGGGTTGAAGCGTACTGGGATACGTCCGATCCGACGCTCGTGGACGGACCAGGGGCTGAATCATTCGCAACGTTCATCGAACGTGTGCGGGCCGCGTTGAGTCACCTCACGAAACTCCCCTGCTCGTCAGATCTCACGGCGGCGATGTTCGGCCACGGTCAGTTTTTCCAAGCGATGCGATGGTTGATCGAGACTGGCGCTCCAATCATCGATGCCGATGCCATGCGAGCGTACCGACTGATCGATCAGCGAAGCCCTATGCCCAATGGGGGCGGCTTTGTCGCGACGTTCGACGGTCGGTTATGGGCGCTTGAACAGGACTCGCCGATACGCTGACCAACTACCGCCCGGCCACCAGCTCAGCCCTAGCTCCACTTTTTCATGTTCACGAGGAATGTTCACAACACGCAATTGCTCGAGCTCGGATTTTGTGAACAGCGTGCGTGCGCTGAACAACTACCGGGCACTGGCACGATGCGCTGAAGAACTACCGCAGGCCGACCACAGTTCCGCGAGTCCGGCCAGTCATCAAATTGCGACAGCGCAAATTTCTTGCGCTGTCGCAATTTTTTGAGCGGATCGGCTACCTTGTCGGCTCGTCAGGTCCACGCTTGCCGCCCGGTACTGTCGACCGCTGGATTTCAACGTGCCGCACTCGTGACTTGCCAGGACGATCCCCGGCAGTCGGTTCATATGAAAGCTGAACGGCCGGCATCTGCTTTACTAGGTTCACGATTTCTACGGCCAGCGCTCGATCACCTACGTCCTCTGACTCGGCCATGGCACGCGCTATCGCGCCATATGCTCGTATCACTTTTTTGTCCGTCTCGACACGTATGCGGCGCGCTTCATCGCGCATCGGGCTGCGGGGCCGTTCAGGTACCACATTGCGCTTTTCCCGCATGTTCATCACTGGTTGAGGTATGGCCCGCTTCGTTACGCCGCGCGCCTGCCGACGGGTCGCATTTGCTTCCACGCCGTGATCGCGCAAATGCGAGGCGAACGATTCCCGCCAGTTTTGCAAATCTGCCTTTCGCGGATTGAGCCTCGTACCATCTTTGGATCGAGCGACAACGCACAGATGAACATGCGGGTGCGCTTCATCGGTGTGGCATGCGAATACATAACGGAAATTCTCCCCAAACTCCTCGGCAGCAAAGGCGCGCACTGAATCGTGAACGGCAGTTCTATCGGTGCCGGGCGGCATCGAGAACACGACATTGAAAGCCTCCCGGACGCGGCTCTCTTCCGGAATGCCGAATCCACCGTACTGAAGTTCCTTCTTGAGATAATTGATGTCGTCGCGGCCAATTAGCCGGTCGCCGTCCTGGTTTTCAAGCGACACCTCGCCATTGCGCGATATGTAGTCGAGATGAGCTCGAATCGCCCTCATTCCGCGGCCCCCACCGCTGATCTTGACGACCACTTCAGGCACCTTGCGCGTGGTTGCAACGAGCATCTGCCGAATCCTGGCTACGCCTGTCGGCCGGGTCCGTTTGCTGGGCGATCTCCGCCAAGGCGCGAGTGTCACTCCGGTGGCTGCTTTACGTGGTCGGACGACATGGGTGTCGTCACCGAACAACTCGTCGCCCCACGTGCGTAGTATTCCGTTTACGTAAATCTTCGGTTGAGTCACGTTCCCCAGCTCCCCGCCCCAGCGTTATCGAGTTCGCCCGCCAGATTCGCGCGAATGCAGTCAGTCCCTGCGGCCCAGCAGACGTTCATAGGTAGCTCGCTGGTATGCAGGGATTGGTGAGCTGGTACCTCCGGAAGATCTCGACGAAGGCTTCCCTCCATCGGATACGGATCCGCCGTTTCGGGGCTGAATCTTCGGAGGCAGTTGGGGCTGGTCACCACCATTCCCCCCGAACCCTAGGCGGCCCAGGACCGCTCCGAGTGCCATGGCCGCAGCACCTGAAACCGGAGCGCCGCCGGAGATCCCCGCCGCGACTCCCGGAAGCTGGATAATCAGGATGTTGATTCCCCCTGTCAGAGCCAGTAGGTTCATCGCATCCCCTAGTGCATTGGCTGTTGTAGAACTCGCGATCATTTGGTCGAAGAACGTCTTGTAGATCGACAGGCAGATCGCCGCCGCTGCCGCCAGGAGGAAAATCAGAAGACTGTAGTTTGCGATCTTTGATGTCCATCCTTCGGCGAATCGTCTCGTTGGCACAAAGGCGAAACACGCAACAAACAACGGACCAACGGCTAGCATGAGAGCCAACGCGACTTTCGCAAGCAGTAGAAAACCTGCGATGACGAGTTCGGCCGCCGCCGCCGATACACCTACGATCAACGCGGAAACGAGATCGGCATATCCACCTGCCGGAAAAAGATTGGTCCCTCTTTCCCAATACATCTGCATGAGCTGGAATCCCTTGGCATCAAGCTGATCGACCGCAGAAAACACGTTGCTCGTCGAACCCGGCATTACCGTTTGCACCAGCCCAGTTGTCAATCCGTTGACGAATTCGACCACGTAGGCCTGATAGGCACCCGATCCCAACGCGACCGCGAGTATCGCCGACACCTTGAACGCTCTCTCCGTAAATTGGGGAACCGGCTCGTGGACTTCGCCGCGCATCACCGTCCACCCATACATGAGAATCCAGATCGTCACCGCCGCCGTCACGCCGGGGATGATCGCGCTCGCAATCGATGACGAAATTTCGGTCACGTATTTTGAAATTGCGTTGTCGATTGATCCGGAAACAAACTGCCAAAGCTGACCTTGATCCATCGTCACTCTCCTTACTTGTTCCAACCGAATTGGCTAGCAGGTATGGGCGCGAGGTGGTCCTGCGCTCGTTCTTTGCTGGATTCGTTGCTCTCCTTCTGACATGCGGTGAGAGCAACAATCATGATGCAGATGAAAAGCAGTTTCATCGAACATCCTCCTCACTGGCGCGGAGTCCCACGTTCGCGCGCCGATAGCCGACAACGAACGTCACGAAAAGCGCTGCAATCACGTACAACCCATCGTTGTGGGCGAAGCCGAAAAGCTGGCGAGCCCCCAGCACAAGCAGCGCGATGTATGCGAGCATCGACGCGAGATCTCCGACGAAATAGATAGGTGTATGGACGAAGTAGCCGAGCAACTGGCGATTTCTGACGAGGAAGCTCCAGTCGAGGCAATGGATATAGAACAGGAAGCTTGAAACCAGAAAAATGAGAATCCAAAGGGAGATCATGGCCGGTCTCCCGGTTGAGCGCCCAGGGGGCGCAAGGGGCGCAGCCCCCTTCTTGCAGACCTAGCACATTGGAGCCTCGCAGGGCGAGGCTCGTCCGCTCGGTGAGGCATCAGATGACAATCCCAAACGCCAAGGTCAAGCAAGACGTTTTCGAAATCGAGATCAACGTCCAGGTCTAGCAGTTCCTCCGCGCACTCCTCAATCGATCTAAACCAAACTGCGCCGCCGTTTCGAAAAACAGGCACGGGACCAGATGTGGTTATCACATACAGGCCCAACCCGCGATACTTATTCGCTCGAATCAAAAGTGTGGGCATTGGCTCAATGCGACACGAAGCCGCGCGCTTGGGCGTAGTGATTTGATTCTTCCGAGCGGCCAGTGTTTTCAGGTCAAGCCATCTGACGCACTGCTGTAGCGACATGCTTCCCTCCATAGCTAACGTGTCCAACGTTCAACATTCGCTCGAATGAGCGTCGAAACTTCCACGGTGTGTGCTTCAACCCGCGTCGTAAGCGATTCGATAACGGTCATCAGGTCTTCGCTCCGGCTCTCTCGTGTCGAATTCACAATCCTCGCGATCTGGTTCAAGTTGCGTCCCATTGCGAGAAGCAGGCTATTCGAGCGAGAAAGCTGCTCAAGCTCGTACTGTCCAAATTGCGGACCATTGGCCAGTTGCGCGCGGATCACCGCCACTATCCACGCATTCACGGAAAATCCGGCATCCGTTGCCAGCCGCACTATCTCGTGATGCTCCGTCTCTGTTACGCGTATTTCGATTCGTCGCTTCAAGTCACCAAGCACGGGTGGTGCTGGATCGGCAGCAACTACTTCGGACGAGACGCTAGACACCAGTTTTCGGATCACCTGCCTCGTGGCGTCGCTCCTCGAAACGCCCCGGTCTTTGCAGTACCTTTCCCATCTTTCGTTAAGGTTTCCTAAATTAACACTGAGAATATTTCCCTTCGTCATGATCTGATCGTTAGGCAGCGCCCAACGCCGTTTCTCTATCGTTTCGCGACACTCAAATCTCTGATCTTCTGAAGTTCAAGCGTAGCCACGTCAGACAGGAGCCGCCCCGGAGACTCGGATCGAACTGACGCCATTGAACTGCCGTTACAACTACTGTTAGAGATATTTTTATTGTTACTGTTAACGACGCGAAATCCAGATACGCTATCCGGTGTCTCTGGATAGGGTATCGATACCGTATCCGGCACACCACCTGTGGATAAGTAGTTATCCAACACTTTTTGAACGTCGATGGACACGCGCGCGCGAAGATCTGCCACAAAAGAAAGCCACCATTGCGATGGCATTGCGTCGATTTGAGCAAGCGCTCTACCACGCAACTTTGGAGCCAGAGCCATTTGAGGCGAGTTGTGCTCCCACCACGTCCTGATCCATACATAACTCGTCGGCTCATCAAACGAAACCAGCCCCTTGTCGCCCAAACGGCGAACAACGGGCAGGAACTGTTCTGCCGTCCACCCCATTTCCGCGGCCGAGATTCGAGCCACAATCGGATAGACACCGATGATGTTGCTACTTGGCGACGTGAGCAAATACAGCAACGTCGCCTTGTCTTCTTGAGTAAGGTCCGCCACTTGGGGAGAGCGCCAGAAGTTGGCGTCATCTATAGTTCGTTGACGCCCCATCACTGAGCCTCGTCAAGAAATTTGGCAAGCTCGGTTGCCTTGAACATCACGCGACGTCCGAGCTTTACTTTCGCCGGCCGCAGCCGCGCAGCGAGCTCATTGTCGGTGTTGAGGGTAACGCGAAGTCCCTCGACACTTCGGTTTAGGAGTTCAGAACAATCCTTCAGCGAGAGCAATACGCCATACCGCTTGAGCAGCATCTCTTCGGTGGTCATCGTGGAAGCAACCTTTGCGCAATGAAAAGGACCGACTCATAATGAGTCAGCGTGGCTAGATTCACTAAATTCAGTCATATTTTGACTATTTATAGTCGTTATACGAACATTTTGGATAGATGTCAACAACTATTGAGGATCGGGTCATCTTGCTTCTGAAAGAGCAGATGAGCCCGGAAGAACAAGAGGCAGCCGGCGAAGGAACGCTTGTGTCGTTGTGGCGCCAGTGGCGGTCGCCGCCCTATGCCGGCAGAGGCTTCTGGGAGAGACTTGCTGAACTCACCCATACCCCGTCACAGCGGTGGAGGAGCGTCTTTACCCGTCGTCAAAAGCCAACGCCCGCAATGATCCAAGATCTAGCGCGCCTATGGCCTTCGTATGCCTTCTGGCTCGTCACAGGCATAACTGACGCTGTCAACGGCCATATCGCGCCCATGACGGCCTTGACATTCCCTGAACGGGTTTATTCGGAAGATGGTTCAAGCCGTTCGTACTTCCAGCAGTCGTTAGAGCTTTTTGACCGTCTCTTTGTGGAAGGGCAGGTATCCGAGGCAGACGATGACGCGCGCCTGGAGGCAGCGGAGAGAAACCGCTCACTTGCTCACTGGATCGGCGGAAAGTTAGTCAACACTGCGTACAAATTGGCTCGCAGTGAAGAATATGCTCGCGCCGTAGCGATCTGGGAACAGCGCGAAAACACGCGCTCCAAGCATGTTGGCATGCTGACGGGAACCTACCGGCCGTGGGAAGAGAAAGAACGAGAGCTGGCAAAGTCCGGCATGCTAACGCCCATACTTGGGGCCGATCAGCGCTCGGCCCATCAAAGTAACTGGGACTTGTTTTACAAGCCCCCTCCTTCGGGCAATTAAGCATCGTCGGACACGTCTTCTGTGGCCGCCAGCCGATCTAGCTTTCGGACAAGATCTTCGCCACGAAGATGTGTGTAGCGCTTCAGCATCTGCATCGATTGGTGTCCACTTATTGCCGCGACCTCTTGGTCGCTCAACCCCATTTCGACAAGACGGCTGACAGCTTCGTGGCGTAGGTCGTGGAAATGTAAGTCCGCTAAGCCAACGGTCTGCACAACGCTCGCCCAGAGCTTCTGAAACACGTAAGGCTTGCGCTTTCCGTCTCGCCCCGGCTCTCCGAAGAACACGAGATCGATGCCAATCGGTCGTATAGGATTGTCCAGCGCCGAGCGCAGGATTTCGACCGCCACGCGAGTCAACGGAACCAAGCGCGCGGAGCCATTCTTAGTGTCCTTGAGGGTGACAACCCGGCGGTTCAAATCGACTTGGGAGCGACGCAACCCCGTGATCTCGGATGAGCGCATGCCGGTTTCGACGGCCAGCCGCACAATCCATCCGAGCATCGGATTGCTATGTGCGTCGGCGGCGGCAAAAAGCCGCTGCTGGTCCTCCTGCGTCAAGCGCCGATCCCGGCCAGCGCCGGGGCTCGGCTTTCGAATGTTGGCGACTGGATTGAACGTCAGGCCGATCCCCCACTCCTGAATCGCAACCCGGAACAGATGCCCGAGCATTGCCAGCTCGATGCGCACGGTGTTGTTCGATTTGCCGGCCGCCAACCGTTCGTCGCGGTACTTGGCGACGAGTTCAGCACTGACGGCCGCCATCGAATACTTCCCGAAGAACGCAGCCAAGTGCTGCGAAGTAAAGCGCTCGCTGCGCTGCGTGGTCGCCTTCTTGGTGATCGACACCTCCTCCATATACCGTTTCAGTGCGGCCGACACCGTGAGTTTTTCGGAGGGAGCACGCGACAGGTAGACACCCCGAACCATCTCATCTTCGGTCCGGCGCGCCCAATCCTCGGCGTCACGTTTAGTGCGGAAGGTCTTGGCCGTAGTCGGCCAACCGATTTTGCGAATGACTGCCTTCCACGTGCCGGAAGGCGTCTTGACGATGGTTGCCATGTACCTGTTCTGAGAGCTGACTGTACCGAAAATGTACTTTTCAGCACCCAGAAAGCACAAGGGGTTACGTTAAACCCACGTAACCCCTTGATTTTATTGGTGCCGGCTGCAGGACTCGAACCCGCCACCTGATGATTACAAATCAACTGCTCTACCAGATGAGCTAAGCCGGCGTAAGCGCGAGATTCTACCTCATTTCACGATCTTGAGGCGAGGTCTGCTGCCGCCTTTCGAACCATCGCCGTCGGTTTTCGGCGGTTCATCGGCACCCTCGGACGGCTCTTCGTTCGCGCCGTGATCGGCAACCGGCGTCAGCACCGCAGGCGACTCGTCGCGTTGCGCATCGTCGGCCTGCTCGGCATCGTCCTCGAACGCACCCGAATCCGCGCCTTCGCCCGCCACCGCATCGACCTGGAATGCCATCCCCTGCCCGTTCTCCCGCGCGTAAATCGCGAGCACGTTGGCCACCGGAATCTCGATCTTGTGCGCCTTCCCGGAGAACCGGGCGGTGAACTCGATCCACTCGTTACCCATCTGCAGCTGGCTCGTCGCCTCGAAGCTGATGTTGAGCACGATCTCGCCGTCACGCACGAACTGACGCGGCACGCGCGTCGAGTTGTCGACCCTCACCGCGATATGCGGCGTGTAACCGTTATCGGTGCACCACTCGTACAGCGCGCGCAGCAGATAAGGTTTCGTTGAAATCTCTTGCATCACAATCCTCGAACCCGGAGCGGGCACGCGGCACGCCGCGCGCCCGCTCCGTCATGCACTCATTGCACCATCAACGACGCATGACCTTTTCGGACGGCGTCAGTGCTTCGATATAGGCCGGACGGCTGAAGATCCGCTCGGCGTACTTCATCAGCGGCGCGGCATTCTTCGACAGCTCGATGCCGTAGTGATCCAGACGCCACAAGAGCGGCGCGATCGCGACGTCGAGCATCGAGAACTCCTCGCCGAGCATGTACTTGTTCTTCACGAAGATCGGCGCGAGCTGCGTCAGGCGATCGCGGATCGCGAGGCGTGCCTTCTCGTGGTTCTTCTCCGCTGCCTTGCCCTTTTCGTTCTCGAGCGTGCTGACGTGAACGAACAGCTCCTTCTCGAAGTTGAGCAGGAACAGGCGTGCACGTGCGCGCTGCACCGGGTCGGCCGGCATCAGTTGCGGGTGCGGGAAGCGCTCGTCGATGTATTCGTTGATGATGTTCGATTCGTACAGAATCAGGTCGCGCTCGACCAGAATCGGCACCTGACCGTACGGGTTCATCACCGAGATGTCTTCCGGCTTGTTGAACAGGTCGACGTCACGGATCTCGAAATCCATGCCCTTCTCGAACAGCACCAGCCGGCAACGCTGGGAGAACGGGCAAGTTGTGCCGGAATACAGAACCATCATATTTGCGTTTCCTCAAAAAAGCCGAGGGCCGGCACGCGGCGCAACCCCTTTCACGGGTTCCGCCTTGCGCCGGCCCCACGCCGGTCAGGCGTGTTTACTTGATATCTTTCCAGTACGCGGCATTGAGCCGCCAGGCCAGGAAAGTCAGGACACCGAGAAAGACCAGCACCCACACGCCGAGGCGCTTGCGGGTCTGCTGGGCCGGCTCGGACATCCATGTCATATAGGCCACCAGGTCGGCCACCGCAGCATCATAGTCCGGCGACGACAACGTCCCCGGCGTGACCTGCTGGAAGCCGACGAGCGTGTGGACCTTCTCGCCCGTCTCCTCGTCCGTCTTGTCTTCGAATTTGGCAGTGCGCTGCCCCTGCAGTTGCCACAATACATGAGGCATGCCGACGTTCTCGAACACCGCGTTGTTCCAGCCGCTCGGCCGCGTATCGTCGCGGTAGAAACTCCGCAGGTACGTGTAGAGCCAGTCGCGGCCGCGCGCCCGCTCCTCGACCGACAGGTCGGGCGGTGAGGTGCCGAGCCAGTTCTTCGCGTCTTCGGGCCGCATCGCGACGGACATCGTGTTCCCGACCTTGTCGGTCGTGAACAGGAGATTCGTTTCGATCTCCTTCTGGGATATGCCCAGATCCGTCAGACGGTTGTAGCGCATCAGGTTCGCGCTGTGGCAGTTCAGGCAATAGTTTACAAACAATTGCGCGCCGTGCTGAAGCGAAACGAGATTTTCCGTGTTATCGGGCGCCCGGTCGAGCGGAAAATTACCTTCCGCGCGCACGGCCGGCGCCGCCAGCAGCGCCACGGCCGTCGCCCCGATCAGCGCGAGCGTCGAAAGCAGTTTCTTCATGTCGTTCTCTCCTCGCTCACGTTAATGGGGCTTGAAGCGCACCCGTTCCGGCGGCTGCTTGAACGTGCCAAGCGGCGTCCAGACGGGCATGCCGAGGAAGAACGCGAAGTAGATCAGTGCGCAACCCTGCGCAATCAGCGTCGCGACCGGCGATGGCGGCCGTGTGCCGAGGAACGCGAGGATCAGGAACGCCGCGACGAAGATCCCGAGGAACACCTTGTGGAACAACGGCCGGTAGCGAATCGACTTCACCGGGCTGCGGTCGAGCCACGGCAGGAAGAACAGCGTGATCACCGCGGAACCCATCACGACGACGCCCCAGAACTTCGATTCCGTCAGGAACATGAACACGACGATCGCGGCGGCCAGCACCGGCAGGCCGACCTTCCACTTGCCGCGCGCGCGGATCAGCGCGAGCACGCCGAGCAGCGCGATCACGACCATCAGCACGATCTTGAACGGGTCGGTGGTCGCGCGCAGCATCGCGTAGAACGCGGTGAAGTACCAGACCGGCGCGATCTCGGGCGGAGTCTGCAGCGGGTTCGCCGGGACGAAGTTGTTCGACTCGAGGAAGTACCCGCCCATCTCCGGCGAAAAGAACACGATCAGTGCGAACACCATCAGGAACACGCAGACACCGAAGAAATCGTGCACCGAGTAGTACGGATGGAACGGGATGCCGTCGAGCGGAATGCCGTTCGCGTCCTTCTTCGCCTTGATTTCGATGCCGTCCGGGTTGTTCGACCCGACTTCGTGCAGCGCGACCAGGTGCGCGATCACGAGGCCGACCAGCACGAGCGGAATCGCGATCACGTGGAACGCGAAGAAGCGGTTCAGCGTGACGTCGGACACGACGTAGTCGCCGCGGATCCACAACGACAGGTCCGGGCCGACGAACGGGATCGCCGAGAACAGGTTCACGATCACCTGCGCGCCCCAGAACGACATCTGGCCCCATGGCAGCAGGTAGCCGAAGAACGCCTCGGCCATCAGGCACAGGAAAATCGCACAACCGAAGATCCACACCAGCTCGCGCGGCTTGCGGTACGACCCGTACATCAGCCCGCGGAACATGTGCAGGTACACGACGACGAAGAACATCGATGCACCGGTCGAGTGCATGTAGCGGATCAGCCAGCCCCACGGCACCTCGCGCATGATGTACTCGACCGACGCGAACGCGAGCATCGAATCGGGCTTGTAGTTCATCGTCAGGAAGATGCCCGTGACGATCTGGTTGACGAGCACGAGCAGCGCGAGGGAGCCGAAGAAGTACCAGAAGTTGAAGTTCTTCGGCGCGTAGTACTCGGAAACGTGCTTCTTCCAGGTGGCTGTGAGCGGGAAGCGCTGGTCGATCCAGCCGGTGAGACCTGTCGTGGAGACTTCTTTGTTGTCGGCAGCCATCACGCTTCTCCTTTCTCGTCCTTGCCGATCACGAGGGTCGTCGCCGACGTGAACATGTAGGGCGGGATGTCGAGATTCTGAGGCGCCGGCTTGTTCTTGAACACGCGGCCGGCGAGGTCGTAGGTCGAACCGTGGCACGGGCACAGGAAGCCGCCCGGCCAGTCGTCCGGCAGGTTCGGCTGCGGACCCGGCGTGAAGCGTTGGCTAGGCGTGCAGCCGAGGTGCGTACACACGGCCATCACGACGAGAATGTTCTTGCGATCGGCCCGCGAGCGATATTCGTTCGCGCAATACGCGGGCAGCGGCATCGTATAGGGTTTTTCGGAGGTCGGATCGGCCACTTCCTTGTCGGCCTTGACGACGTCGGCCAGCATGGCGTCGGTACGGTTCAGGATCCAGACCGGCTTGCCGCGCCACGGCACGGTGACCATCTCGCCGGGCTTCAGGCCGCTGATGTCGACCTCGACCGGAGCGCCGGCTGCTTTCGCTTTCGCGGACGGCGCAAGCGACGCCGCGAAAGGTATGACGGTGGCTACGCCTCCCACGCCACCTGCTACGGATGTCGCAATCAGCCAGGTACGGCGGCCGCTGTCGACGCGTTTTTCTTCCTTGTCTCGCATCACACGCCCCACTTCTGAGTTGGATTTTCCGTCACGACTTTTCATTCCGCCGCTAGTTTGCGCGAATGGAGTCGCCATTTACAAGGCCCGGAGACGAAAATCCCTTCGAAGTAGTTGATAGTTAAGGGTTTTCCCCCACTATCGGAGCAATTAAATCATTTCTCTTTTAAGCGTCCGCTACATTGTGAAATTTCGATGCGCCGCCGCAAATCCGTCGTTCAGACCGGATTATGAATATCGATAAAAAGGTGTTCGATATCGAATTCTTCGGACAAGTGGGCGCCAAGCGCCTGGATTCCGTAGCGTTCGGTCGCATGGTGCCCTGCCGCAACGAACGCGACGCCGCTCTCGGCCGACGCGTGCGTGACGGCTTCCGACACTTCGCCGGTCAGGAACACATCGGCGCCGGCGTCGATCGCGGCATCGAAATAGCTCTGCGCGGCGCCCGTGCACCACGCGATGCGGCGCAGCTGCATCTCCGGATCGCCGAGCACGAGCGGCGTGCGGCCGAGCGTGCGCTCGACCTTCGCGACGAAGTGCTCGAGCGTGACGGGCATCGGCAGCGTGGCCATCCAGCCAAGATCGCCGTCGCCGAAACGCTGCTCGCCGATCAACCCGAGCTTCTCGCCTAGCTGCGCGTTGTTGCCGAATTCGGGATGCGCGTCGAGCGGCAGGTGGAACGCGAACAGGTTCAGGTCGTTCGCGAGCAGCAGCTTCAGGCGCCGGTACTTGCGGCCCGTGATCTGTGGCGCCTCGTTGCGCCAGAAATAGCCGTGATGGACGAGCACCGCATCCGCCCCCCATTCGAGCGCGGCCTCGAGGAACGCGACCGACGCCGTCACGCCGGTCGCGATCTTCTCGATCTTGCGACGCCCCTCGACCTGAAGGCCATTCGGGCAATAGTCCTTGAAGCGCGCGGTTTCAAGGGTATTGTTCAAGTACAATTCAAGTTCGATCCGATCCATATAAACCTCTAATCCATTCAGATGCTTAGACGCTTCTGGCTGTTCTTCGCGCAGGCGGTGACCGTACTGCTCGCGCTGATGTTCATCGTCGTGACGCTCAAGCCGCAATGGCTGCAACGGCAAGGACAGCTCGGCAAGCAGCTCGCCACGCCGATCGTCGCGCTGCGGGAAGTCGCGCCGGGCATCGGCGGTGCACCGGCGACCACGTCGTACGCGGAGGCCGCGCAAAAAGCGATGCCCGCCGTCGTCAACGTCTTCTCCAGCAAGGATGGCTCGCTGCCGCCCGATCCGCGCGCGAAGGATCCGCTGTTCCGCTACTTCTTCGGCGACCGCAACGCCCGCAAGCAGCAGGACGAACCTGCCGCCAACCTCGGCTCCGGCGTTATCGTGAGCCCTGAAGGTTACATTCTAACGAACCAGCACGTCGTGGACGGCGCCGACCAGATCGAAGTCGCGCTCGCCGACGGCCGCACCGGCACCGCGAAGGTGATCGGCAGCGACCCGGAAACCGATCTCGCCGTGCTGAAGATCAACATGACGAACCTGCCGACGATCACGCTCGGCCGTTCAGACCAGTCGCGGGTCGGCGACGTCGTGCTCGCGATCGGCAACCCGTTCGGCGTCGGCCAGACGGTCACGATGGGGATCATCAGCGCACTCGGCCGCAATCACCTCGGCATCAACACGTTCGAGAACTTCATCCAGACCGACGCGCCGATCAACCCCGGCAACTCGGGCGGCGCGCTGGTCGACGTGAACGGCAACCTGCTCGGCATCAACACGGCGATCTACTCGCGCTCGGGCGGCTCGCTCGGCATCGGCTTCGCGATCCCCGTGTCGACCGCGCGCACCGTGCTCGAAAGCATCATCACGACGGGCTCGGTCACGCGCGGCTGGATCGGCGTCGAGCCGCAGGACGTCACGCCGGAAATCGCCGAATCGTTCGGGCTCCAGCAGAAGTCGGGCGCGATCGTCGCGGGCGTGCTGCAGGGCGGCCCGGCCGACAAGGCCGGCATCAAGCCGGGCGACATCCTCGTGAGCGTGAACGGCGACGACATCACCGACACGACGAAGTTGCTGAACACCGTCGCGCAGATCAAGCCGGGCACGCCGACCAAGGTGCACGTCGTGCGCAAGGGCAAGGAGTTCGACGTGAGCGTGGTGATCGGCAAGCGCCCGCCGCCGCCGAAACAGACGCTCGACGAACAGGACAGCGACAGCGAGTGACATCCGGCGGGCGGCGTATCGACGCCACTTGCCGGTCAACGATGGAAATGCAAAAGGGCAGCCTGATCGGCTGCCCTTTTGCTTTGCTTCGAAGATCCTTCGTCGCGGTGACGAAGCTGCGTTCGCCCCCGCCGCCTGCACCGCCCCCGATCGCCCGTCCGGCTTCAACGTCGTCGAGGGACCGCATCGACGGCGCCCCTCATGCCGGCCGCCGCGTGCCGCGTTTCATCAGCTTGCGGCGCCGTTCTCCGCCTCGGGTTCTTCCGTCGGCTTCGGCACGAAGAATCGCGCGGCCAGCAGCCCGATCTCGAACAGCACGACGAGCGGCAGCGCGAGCATCAGCTGCGAGAACACGTCCGGCGGCGTGACGACCGCCGCGACCACGAACGCGCCGACGATCACGTACGGCCGCATCTCCTTCAGCTTCTTCAGCGTCAGCACGCCCATCCGGACGAGCAGCACGACGACGATCGGCACCTCGAACGTGACCCCGAACGCGATGAACATCCCGAGCACGAAGCTCAGGTAGTTGTCGATGTCGGTCGACATCTCCGCGCCGAGCGGCGCGTTGTAGTGCGCCATCACGCGGAAGATCGTCGGGAACACGAGGAAGTATGCGAACGCCATCCCGCACAGGAACAGGACGTAGCTGCTGCCGACGAGCGGTGCGACGAGCTTCTTCTCGTGCTGATACAGCCCCGGCGCGACGAACGCCCAGATCTGGTACAGCACGATCGGCAGCGCAATCACGAGCGCGACGAGCATCGTGACCTTCATCGGCACGAAGAACGAGCCGGTGACGTCGGTCACGATCATCCTGCCGCCCTTCGGCAGGTTTTCCATCAGCGGCCGCGCGAGCAGCCGGAAGATGTCGGGCGCCCAGTACACGAGCCCGAGGAACACGACGATCACGGCCAGCCCCGCGCGAATGATGCGATCGCGAAGCTCGACGAGATGGGAAATGAAGGTTTCTTCCGGGGCGTCGCCCGGATTCTGCTGGGGGTCGCTCACACCGGCCCTCGGTAGGATTGACGAGCGAGCATGCGCTCGGCTCAGAAGAAGCGCGTCGGCCGGCGCAGGCTGGCCGGCTGATGGCGCGCGACACGCGCGGCGCCCGACTGCACGTGCGTGCGGCGGGTCGTCGCGCGCTTGTACCAGACAGGCGTCGCCGCCTGTTTCACACGCCAGTTGCGACGCTTCGGCGCGAGCGCGGCCGTGCTGCCGCGCCACGACGGCGCCGCGGGCGTGTCGGAGCCGTACGTGCCGGCATCGACCGAGCCTTCGTTAAGGCCGCCGACCGCGGAATTCCACGTGTCGTTCAGTTCCTTCTCGTGCTCGCGCAGGTTGTCGTGAATCGTCGTCTCGACATTGCGCGCGGCCGACTCGAAATCGGTCTTCATCGTCCGCAGCGCGTCGAGTTCGATTTCACGCGAGACCTCGGCCTTCACGTCGTTGATGTACCGCTGCGCGCGGCCGAACAATGCGCCGGCCGTACGCGCGACGCGCGGCAGGCGCTCGGGGCCGAGCACCACGAGCGCGACGACGCCGATCAGCGCCATTTTTGAAAGACCGAGATCCAGCATCGCGAATGCCTGTCAGCGTGCCGGCGTTACGCCTTGTTCGAGTCGGAACGCGTCGTTTCCTTCGCGTTGACGTCGACCGACCCCGAACGCGGCAGTTGCTGCGCGTCCGCCGGTGTCTCGCCTTCCTTCATGCCGTCCTTGAAACCCTTCACGGCGCTGCCGAGGTCGTTGCCGATGTTGCGCAGCTTCTTCGTACCGAAAACCAGCGCGACGATCAGCAGCACGATCAACCAGTGCCAAATGCTCAATCCACCCATGATGAAACCTCTCCTCAACCACGCCGCGTCGCGGCGCAAATCGCCGGCGGCACGCCGGCTTCGACTATCGATGCGGGGAAACGCCCCGCCACGTCAACCCATCCGCAACCACGGGCGCGGGCCGGCCAGGATATGCGCGTGCAGGTGGTAGACCTCCTGCCCGCCGCCGGGGCCCGTGTTGATCACCGTGCGAAAACCGGTTTCGCCTCCCGTGTACGCAACGCCGAGCTGGTCGGCCAGACGGGCGACCAGCAGCATCAGCCGGCCGAGCATCGGCGCATCGGCCTCGCTCGCCGCCGACAGCGTCGGCAGGTGCCGGCGCGGAATCACGAGCACGTGTGTCTCGGCCGCCGGGCGGATGTCGCGGAACGCGACGAATTCGTCGTCCTCGTGCACCTTCGTGCTCGGGATCTCGCCCGCCGCGATCTTGCAGAACAGGCAATTCGGATCGTGACTCATGTTGCTCCTGCGAAACGCCCGCGCGCCGGTCAGAACCAGGCCTGCGGATCGAGCGTCTTGTTGTCGTTCAGGTACAGCCAACCTTTGATGATACGGTACAGCGTCCAAATCCATGTGACAAACATGACGACGAATCCCACCACCACGAACATCAGCGCGAAGCCGATCACGTAGGCGATCAGCGCGCGCCAGAACGTGCGGATCTGCCACTCGAAATGGTCGGCGTACGGCGTGCCGGCCACGTCGTCGCGCTTCACGTAGTTGATGATGATCGCGATGATCCCGGTGACGCCGCCCGTCAGCCAATGAATCGCATAGAGGCCGTACAGCACGTGCGTCAGCGTGCGCAGACCTTTCAGTCGCTCGGCGTCCGCTGCGCCCGGCACCGACGGTGTCGGAAACTGGCTCGGCGTATCGGTCATGATGCTACCCCCGTAAGATGACAATTCTTACAGCTTACCGCACTGTCGTCGGCACGGCAGGCCGCGTGTCGTCACCCGCCGTTTTCCTCGCGCTCGCGGCGCTTGCGCAGCGCCTTTTCCTCGATTCCCGACAGCCCTTCGCGGCGTTCGAGTTCGGCGATCACGTCGGCCGGGCTCAGGTCGAAATGCGACAGCATCACGAGACAGTGAAACCACAGGTCGGCCACCTCGCCGACCAGCGCCGTCGGCGCGCCGCCCTGGCGCACGTCCTTCGCGGCCAGCACGACTTCGGTCGCCTCTTCGCCGATCTTCTTCAGCACCGCGTCGTCGCCCTTGTGGAACAGGCGCGATACGTACGATTGTTCGGGGTCGCCGCCCTTGCGGCTATCGATCACGGCCGCGAGGCGCAGCAGCGTGTCTTCGGTCGATTGCGTCATTTGTAGATGTGTTCGGGGTCTTTCAGCACCGGATCGACAGCGACCCAGTCGCCGCTGTCCACGGTGCCTTCGAATTTCTGGAAGAAGCATGAATGCCGGCCGGTGTGGCATGCGATGCCCGACACCTGCTCGACCTTCAGCAGCACGACGTCCTCGTCGCAGTCGAGCCGCACCTCATGCACGTGCTGCACGTGGCCCGACTCCTCGCCCTTGAACCACAGGCGCTTGCGCGAACGCGAATAGTAGACCGCGCGCTGCGTCTCGATCGTCTTCGCCAGCGCCTCGCGGTTCATCCACGCGAACATCAGCACGTCGTTCGTCGACGCTTCCTGCGCGATCACCGGCACGAGGCCGTTGTCGTCCCAGCGGACCTTGTCGAGCCACGCGGGCAGGGATGTCGTTTCCGTATTCATCACAGCCTCACCGGAATGCCCTGGTCGGCCATGAAGCGCTTCGCCTCTCCGACCGTGTGCTCGCCGTAGTGGAAGATGCTCGCGGCCAGCACCGCGTCGGCGCGGCCGTCCTTGATGCCGTCCGCGAGGTCCTGCAGCGAACCCACGCCGCCCGACGCGATCACCGGCACCGGCACCGCGTCCGACACGCCGCGCGTGAGCGCGAGGTCGAAGCCCGACTTCGTGCCGTCGCGGTCCATGCTGGTGAGCAGGATTTCGCCCGCGCCGAGCTCGGCCATCTTGCGCGCCCATTCGATCGCGTCGATGCCCGTGCCCTTGCGGCCGCCGTGCGTGAAGACTTCCCAGCGCGGCGCCTCGCCGTCGGCCGACACGCGCTTCGCGTCGATCGCGACGACGATGCACTGCGAGCCGTACTTGTCGGCCGCGTCGCGCACGAGCTGCGGGTTCGCGACCGCCGACGAATTCATGCTGACCTTGTCCGCGCCGGCGTTCAACAGGCGCCGAACGTCCTCGACGGCGCGCACGCCGCCGCCCACGGTCAGCGGAATGAAGACCTGCGACGCGACGGCCTCGATGATCGGCAGGATCAGGTCGCGCTGGTCGGAGGTCGCGGTGATGTCGAGGAACGTCAGTTCGTCGGCGCCCTGGTCGTCGTAGCGGCGGGCGATTTCGACGGGGTCGCCGGCATCGCGCAGTTCGACGAAGTTGACGCCCTTGACGACACGCCCGGCAGTCACGTCCAGGCAGGGGATGATGCGTTTAGCTAGAGCCATGATGTTGCGCCAAATGCCGCGATGGGACGGCCGGTTACGGACGCCTCGCGCGAGGCGTCCGGTCGGGGCCGCCTGCTGGCGGCCCCGGCGAACGGAACGACCGCGCTCAGGCGTCGTCGAGTTCGCCGTTCAGTTCGTCCGCGCGCTTTTGCGCGGCCGCGAAATCGAGATCGCCGGAGTAGATCGCACGTCCGCAGATCACGCCTTCGACGCCGTGCTCCTCCACTTCACAGAGGTTCTCGATGTCGGTGAGGTTCGACAGGCCGCCGCTTGCGATCACCGGAATGCCGACCGCCTGGGCGAGCTTCACGGTCGCTTCGATGTTGATGCCCTGCAGCATCCCGTCGCGGCCGATGTCCGTGTAGACGATCGATTCGACGCCGTAGTCCTCGAACTTGCGCGCGAGATCGATCACCTCGTGGCCCGTCAGCTTGCTCCAGCCGTCGGTCGCGACCTTGCCGTCCTTCGCGTCCAGCCCGACGATGATGTTGCCCGCGAACGCGGTGCACGCGTCCTGCAGGAAGCCCGGGTCCTTCACGGCCGCGGTGCCGATGATCACGTAGGACAGGCCGGCGTCGAGATACTTCTCGATCGTCTCGAGGCTGCGGATGCCGCCGCCGAGCTGCACGGGGATTTCGTCGCCGACTTCGTCGAGGATCGCTTCGATCGCTTCGAGATTCTTCGGCTTGCCGGCGAACGCGCCGTTCAGGTCGACCAGATGCAGCCGCCGGGCGCCGAGATCGACCCACTTGCGGGCCATCGCCGCCGGGTCCTCGGAGAAAATCGTGGCCTGGTCCATATCGCCCTGTTTGAGGCGCACACACTGACCGTCTTTGAGATCGATGGCCGGAATCAGCAACATAGCAATCGGGTGTCGTCGTGGAAAATGAAAAGAATCCGGCACGTACCGGCCAAACCGGTGCCGCGCCGTCTCGCTAGTTTAGTACAACTCTTTCGGCGCATAGGGCCTGTTCCCGCCAATAGCGGGCTTGCGAACGGGCCTTTCCCGCCCGCCGAATGTGGCACGCACACGACGTTCACGGTTTCCAGTGTACGAAGTTGCGATACAGACGCAACCCGACCTCCGCGCTTTTCTCGGGGTGGAATTGGGTCGCGAAGAGGTTGTCCCGCGCGACCGCGGACGTAAACGGCGCGCCGTATGCCGTTTCGCCGACCGTGTGCGCCGGGTTGTCCGGGCGCACGTAATAGCTGTGCACGAAGTAGAAATACGCGTCGTCGGGCACGCCGTCCCACAGCGGGTGCGGCTGCGACTGGTGCACGCGGTTCCAGCCCATCTGCGGCACCTTGAAGCGCGAGCCATCGTCCTGCAGCCGGCCGTCGAGCTCGAAGCGCACGACCTTGCCGGGCAACAGGCCCAGACCCTTCGTGTCGCCTTCCGCGCTCCAGTCGAACAGCATCTGCTCGCCGACACACACGCCCAGCAGCGGCTTCGTGCGCGACGCCTCGATCACCGCTTCCTGCAGCCCCGATTCGCCGAGGCAGCGCATGCAGTCGGGCATCGCTCCCTGGCCGGGCAGCACGACGCGGTCGGCCGCACGAATCGCGGCCGGCGTATCGACGATCGCCACGTCGGCGGCCGGTTCGGCCTTCTTGAGCGCCTGCGCGACCGAGCGCAGGTTGCCCATCCCATAATCCACAATCGCAATCGAAGTTTTCATCTCAGTGCAGGCAGTAGCGCCCTCAGTCCATTGACGATGAATTCCACCGCCAGCGCCGACAGCATCAAACCCATCAGCCGCGTGGCGATGTTGATGCCTGTGCGGCCGATCCAGTTCGCGATCGGCTCGGCAAGCCGCATCGCGAAGAAACACAGCAGAGCCAGGACCGCGCCGATCGCGACGAGCCCGGCTCGCTCATACCAGTGATGCGAGTTCGCCGCATAGATGATCACCGTGCTGATCGAGCCGGGGCCCGTGAGCAGCGGAATCGCCAGCGGCACGACCGCGATGTTGTCCTTCAGCTCGGCCTCGTGGCGCTCCTCCGGCGTCGATCGCGTGTTGCCGATCTGCGCGTTCAGCATGTTGATCGCCATCAGCAACATGATGATGCCGCCGCCCACTTCAAGGGAGCCGACCGAAATGCCGAAGAAGTCGATGATCTGCTGCCCGAGCAGCGTCGTCACCGTCATCACGCAGAACACCGACACCGACGCGATCCGGATCGTGCGGCGCCGCTCGATGTCCGACTGCTGCGCCGTCAGGCTCAGGAAGAACGGCACCGCGCCGATCGGGTTGATCAGCGCCAGCAGCGAAATGAACGATTTGAGCAGATCCATCGCAAGCCGGCGCGCCGCGCCGAAGCCGTGAGGTTGTCGTTGACGTCCTGTCCGTTCGGAAGTTAGAGGCTGCCCTTCGTCGACGGAATCTGCCCCGCCGCGCGCTCATCGAGCTCCACCGCCGCACGCAGCGCCCGGCCGAAGGCCTTGAACACCGTTTCGAGCTGGTGATGCGCGTTGATGCCGCGCAGGTTGTCGATGTGCAGCGTGACGCCCGCGTGGTTCACGAACCCGCGGAAGAATTCGATGGAGAGGTCGACGTCGAACGTACCGATCCGCGCACGCGTGAACGGCACGTGGAATTCAAGACCGGGCCGGCCCGAGAAGTCGATCACGACGCGCGACAGCGCTTCGTCGAGCGGCACGTACGAATGGCCGTAGCGGCGGATGCCCTTCTTGTCGCCGATCGCCTTCGCGACGGCCTGACCGAGCGTGATACCGACATCCTCGACCGTGTGGTGGTCGTCGATATGCGTATCGCCATGCGCTTCGACCTCGAGATCGATCAGACCATGTCGCGCGATCTGGTCGAGCATATGGTCGAGAAACGGCACGCCGGTGGCCAGCTTTTGCCGGCCCGTTCCGTCGAGATCGAGCTTCACACGGATCTGCGTTTCGCTGGTATTGCGAACGACTTCCGCCACACGCATGGCAATTCCTTGAATGAGTCTGATGTAAATGGGGATTGATCGTCGCGCGCCGCCGCGCCCTGGGGTCAACCGGGCAGTGCGAGTTTCAAAGCAGCCAGCAGGCGCGCGTTTTCGTCGGGAGAACCGACGGTCAGCCGCACGCATTCGGACAGCAACGGATGCATTTTACTCACGTTTTTGACCAGCACCCGCTCCGTGAGCAGCGCATCGAACACGGCGGCCGCGTCCGGCACGCGCACCAGCAGGAAATTGCCGGCGCTCGGGAACACCGTCGTGCCCGGCAGCGCGGCCACGGCCTGCGCGAGGCGCGTGCGTTCCGCACGCAGTTCGGCCGCCTGCGCGTCGAGCACGTCGAGGTGGTCGAGCAGGAAATCGGCGGTCGCCTGGGTCAGCACGTTGATGTTGTACGGCGGGCGCACCTTGTCGAACTCGGTCAGCCACGCCGGCAACCCGGCGAGATAGCCGAGGCGGATCCCCGCGAGGCCGAGCTTCGACACCGTGCGCATCACGACGACGTTGTCGAACTCGGCGGCACGCGGCAGCCACGAGCGCTCCGCGAACGGCTGGTACGCCTCGTCGATCACGATCAGGCTGTGCGGCGCGGCCGCGATGATCCGCTCGACGTCGGCCTCGTCGTACAGCGTGCCGGTCGGGTTGTTCGGGTAAGCGAGGTAGACGAGCGCGGGCCGGTGCTCGGCGATCGCTGCGATCATCGCGTCGGCGTCGAGCGTCAGGTCGGCCTTGAGCGGCACGCCGACGAATTCGAGCTGCGCGAACTTCGCCGACAACTCGTACATCACGAAGCCCGGCACCGGTGCGAGCACCTTCGCGCCCGGTTTCGCACACGCCACCGACATCATGCTGATGATTTCGTCCGAGCCGTTGCCGAGCAGCACGTCGCATGCGGCCGGCACGCCCATCGCGCGGCGCAGCTTGTCGAGCAGCGCGCCCGGGCGCGGCGCCGGGTAGCGGTTCAGCGCGACCTGCGCGAGGCGTTCGCCGAGCGCCGCCGCGAGCGGTGCCGGTAGCGAATACGGGTTCTCCATCGCGTCGAGCTTCACGAAGCCGCTCGCGTCGGGCACCGGGTAGCTCGTCATCGCGAGCACGTCGCGGCGGATGATGTCTTGTGGCGTCGTCATGGTCTCAAGCCGGCGTGCGTCGCGCCGGCGTCAAATGGTCGGCAAGGCGGCGGCTGCCGCCCTGCGCCGGGCCTCCTCGTCGACCGGAACCGCTGCGTCGGCAGCGGCTCCGGCGCGCGTCACCCCTTCATCCGGAGCTCGGCGCTGCGCGCGTGCGCCTGCAGCCCCTCGCCGTATGCGAGCTCCGAGGCGATCTCGCCCAGCGTCTGCGCACCTTCGGCGCTGACTTCGATCAGGCTCGAACGCTTGATGAAGTCGTACACGCCGAGCGGCGACGAGAAGCGCGCGGTGCGCGACGTCGGCAGCACGTGGTTCGGGCCCGCACAGTAGTCGCCGAGGCTTTCGCTCGTGTAGCGGCCGAGGAAGATCGCGCCGGCGTGGCGGATTTGCTGGCCCCACTGCTGCGGCTCCAGCGCGGAAATCTCGAGGTGCTCAGGCGCGATATCGTTCGCGATCCGGCACGCTTCGGCCATGTCGCGCACCTTGATCAGCGCGCCGCGGCCTTCCAGCGACGCGCGGATCACGTCCTGGCGCGGCATCGTCGGCAGCAGCTCGTCGATCGCCTTCTCGACGCGCTCGAGGAATGCGGCGTCCGGGCACAGCAGGATCGACTGCGCGAGCTCGTCGTGTTCGGCCTGCGAGAACAGGTCCATCGCGACCCAGCTCGGATCGGTCGTGCCGTCGCACAGCACGAGGATTTCCGACGGGCCGGCGATCATGTCGATGCCGACCGTGCCGAACACGCGGCGTTTCGCCGACGCGACGTATGCATTGCCCGGCCCGCAGATCTTGTCGACCGGCGGCACCGTGGCCGTGCCGTACGCGAGCGCGCCGACCGCCTGCGCGCCGCCGATCGTGAACACGCGATCGACGCCGCCGAGCAGCGCCGCGGCGAGCACGAGGTCGTTCTTCACGCCGTCCGGGGTCGGCACGACCATCACGATCTCGCCGACGCCCGCGACGCGCGCGGGAATCGCGTTCATCAGCACCGACGACGGATACGCGGCCTTGCCGCCCGGCACGTACAGGCCGACGCGGTCGAGCGGCGTGATCTTCTGGCCGAGCACCGTGCCGTCGCTTTCCGTGTACTGCCAGCTATGGGTGCCGCACTCGATCTTCTGTTTCTCGTGGTACGCACGCACGCGCGCGGCAGCGGCTTCCAGCGCAGCGCGCGCCTTCGGCGCGAGGCCGTCGAGCGCCGTCTGCAGCGCGTCCTGCGGCAGTTCGAGCGCGGCGACGCTGCTCGCGTCCAGCCGGTCGAAGCGGTTCGTGTACTCGAGCACCGCGGCGTCGCCGCGCGACTTCACGTCGGCGAGAATCTTCGCGACCGACTGCTCGATCGCTTCGTCCTCGCTCGCCTCGAACGCGAGCACCGCACGCAGCGCGGCGTCGAAGCCGTCGCTCGTCGAATCGAGTTTGCGGATGGTGATGGCCATGGGAATTCCGTTACGGTGATGCGCTCAATTGCCATTCTGCGACGCGCGTTCGAACGCGTCGAGAATCGGCTTGAGCGCCGCGCGCTTCAACTTCAGCGCAGCCTGGTTCACGACGAGGCGCGACGAGATCGCCATGATCTCCTCGACCTCGACCAGATTGTTCGCCTTCAGCGTGCCGCCCGAGCTGACGAGGTCGACGATCGCGTCGGCCAGCCCGACCAGCGGCGCCAGCTCCATCGAGCCGTACAGCTTGATCAGGTCGACGTGCACGCCTTTCGCGGCGAAGTGTTCGCGTGCCGTTTCGACGTACTTGGTCGCGACCCGCAGGCGCGCGCCCTGGCGCACCGCGTTCGCATAGTCGAAACCGGCCGGCACGGCCACCGACATCCGGCAGCGCGCAATGTTCAGGTCGATCGGCTGGTACAGGCCCGAGCCGCCGTGCTCGACCAGCACGTCCTTGCCGGCCACGCCGAAATCGGCCGCGCCGTATTCGACGTAGGTCGGCACGTCGCTCGCGCGCACGATGATCACGCGCAGGTTCGGATCGGTCGTCGGCAGGATCAGCTTGCGCGACGTTTCCGGATCCTCGGCCACCTGCACGCCGGCGGCCGCCAGCAGCGGCAGGGTTTCCTCGAAAATCCGGCCCTTCGACAGGGCGAGGGTCAGCGGCGCGGTCATGCTTGGCTCCCGGAGAGGCGGCGCACGTTCGCGCCGACGGCGGTCAGTTTGGTTTCCATGCGGTCGTAGCCGCGGTCCAGGTGATAGATGCGGTCGACGAGCGTTTCGCCTTCGGCGCGCAGCCCGGCGATCACGAGGCTCGCCGACGCGCGCAGGTCGGTCGCCATCACGTTCGCGCCGGACAGCTTGTCGACACCGGTCACGAGCGCCGTGTTGCCGTCGATCGTGATGTTCGCGCCGAGCCGGTTCAGCTCCTGCACGTGCATGAAACGGTTCTCGAAAATGGTCTCGACGACCTGCGCGGTGCCCGTCGCGACCGAATTGAGGGCCATGAACTGCGCCTGCATGTCGGTCGGAAACGCCGGGTATTCCGACGTGCGGATCGTTACCGCCGACGGGCGGCGGTCCATCTTCACGCGCAGCCAGCTGTCGCCTTCCTCGATCGACACGCCGGCCTCGCGCAGCTTGTCGATCACCGCGTCGAGGATGTGCGGACGCACGCCCGTCAGCATCACGTCGCCGCCCGCCGCCGCGACCGCGCACAGGAACGTGCCGGCCTCGATGCGGTCGGGAATCACCGAATGGCGAGCGCCATGCAGCCGCTCGACGCCCTGGATCACGAGGCGGTCGGTGCCGATGCCGTCGATTTTCGCGCCCATCGCGACCAGCAAGTGCGCGAGATCGCTCACTTCCGGCTCGCGTGCCGCGTTCTCGATCACCGTCTCGCCATCGGCCAGCGTCGCGGCCATCAGCAGGTTTTCCGTGCCCGTGACCGTGATCATGTCGGTCACGATGCGCGCGCCCTTCAGGCGCTTCGCGCGCGCTTCGATGAAGCCGTGCTCGATGCTGATCTCGGCGCCCATCGCCTGCAGGCCCTTGATGTGCTGGTCGACCGGCCGCGCGCCGATCGCGCAGCCGCCCGGCAGCGACACCTTCGCCTCGCCGAAGCGCGCAAGCAGCGGCCCGAGCACGAGGATCGACGCGCGCATCGTCTTGACGAGCTCGTACGGCGCGACGAGGTTGTCGACGCGCGACGCGTCGAGTTGCACGCGGCAGCCGTCCGTTTCGCTCTTCACGCCCATCTGGCTCAGCACCTTCAGCGTGGTGCGCACGTCCTTCAGGTTCGGCACGTTGTCGAGTTCGACCGGCTCGGCGCTGAGCAGCCCCGCGCACAGGATCGGCAGCGCGGCGTTCTTCGCGCCCGACACGACGATCTCGCCCGACAACCGGCGACCGCCTTCGATCACCAGCTTGTCCATCCCATGTCCCTGCGATTCCCCGTTGGCGGCCGGGTGTGCCGTGGCGACGCTCTGGACGGCGTCGCGCTCGTTGACGGTGACTTGCACTCAGTGTTTCCGGTTATGCGTTCTGCCATTCGGCGGGCGTCAGCGTCTTCATGCTGAGCGCGTGAATTTCCTGCTTCATGCGATCGCCGAGCGCCGCATAGACGAGCTGGTGCCGCTGGATCGGCCGCTTGCCTTCGAAGGCCGCCGACACGATCGTCGCGAAGAAATGCTGGCCGTCGCCTTCGACTTCCAGATGAGTGCAGGCGAGACCGCCGGCGATGTATTGCTTGACCTGTTCGGGAGTCGGCAACATGAGGGGCTCCTGTCGGCGCGCGCCGCCCGTGGCGGCCGCCGCCGTCGATATCAATGACGCAGTTTGTAGCCGGTCGCGAGCAGCCGCATCGCGAACATCGCGAGCAGCACGAAGAAACCGGTGACGATCGCGAGGCTCGCGAGCGGGTTGATGTCGGACGCGCCGAAGAACCCGTAACGGAAGCCGTCGATCATGTAGAAAAACGGGTTGAGACGCGAGATCTCGCGCCACACGGGCGGCAGCGAGTGCGTCGAATAGAACACGCCGGACAGGAACGTCAGCGGCATGATCAGGAAGTTCTGGAACGCGGCGAGCTGGTCGAACTTCTCGGCCCAGATCCCGGCGATCAGCCCGAGCGTGCCGAGGATCGCCGAGCCGAGCAGCGCGAACGCGATGATGAACAACGGCGCCGCGAAATGCATCGGGATAAACCAGATCGTCACGACGAACACGCCCGCGCCGACCGCGAGCCCGCGCACGACGGACGCGAGGACATACGCACCGAAGATGTCCCTGTAGGACAACGGCGGCAGCAGCACGAACACGAGGTTGCCGGTGATCTTCGACTGGATCAGCGACGACGAGCTGTTCGCGAACGCGTTCTGCAGCACGCTCATCATCACGAGGCCCGGCACGAGAAAACTCACGTACTCGACGCCCGGATACACCTCGACGCGGCCCGACAGCGCATGGCCGAAGATCGTCAGGTACAGCAGCGCCGTCACGATCGGCGCGCACACCGTCTGGAACGACACTTTCCAGAAGCGCAGGAGTTCCTTGTAGAACAGTGTTTGAAAACCGCTTCCCGGCACTCGCCCGGTAGCACCCGGCTCGGGAGCCTGCAGGGAACGGGAGGGCTTCGCCCCCCCGAGCGAGCGAAGTTCGCGTGGGGATTGTTGATTCATGCCAGACCCTCGATGACCTCGGCCCCGTTCATCACCTGGACGAACACATCTTCGAGGTCGGCCTTGCGGACCTCGATCTCGTCGAACGTGCAGCCGGCCGCGCGACACTGCGCGAGGATGCGCTCGACATCGTCGTAGCTCGTGAGGCGCAGCAGATGCTCGCCCGGCGCGCGCGCGGCCGGATCGGTCTCCAGCCCGCGCAGCTCGGCGGGCAGCGCGCCGTTCGCGAGCCGCAGATACAGCTGCAGCCCCGCGAAGCGGCGCAGCAGCGCGTCGGTGCGGTCGAGCGCGACGACTTCACCGCGACGCAGCATCGCGATGCGGTCGCACAGCGACTCGGCTTCCTCGAGGTAATGGGTGGTCAGGACGATCGTGTGGCCCTCGCGGTTCAGCCGCGAGATGAACTGCCACAGCGTCTGGCGCAGTTCGACGTCGACGCCGGCCGTCGGCTCGTCGAGCACGATCACGGGCGGCCGGTGCACGAGCGCCTGCGCGACGAGCACGCGGCGCTTCATCCCGCCCGACAGCGCGCGCATGTTCGCGTCGGCCTTCTCGGTGAGGTCGAGATTGGCCATCACTTCGTCGATCCAGTCGTCGTTGCGGCGCAGCCCGAAATAGCCGGACTGGATCCGCAGCGTCTCGCGGACGGTGAAGAACGGGTCGAACACGAGTTCCTGCGGCACGACGCCGAGCGCGCGGCGCGCATCGCGGAAGTCCTTGACGACGTCGTGGCCGCGCACCGAGATACTGCCTTCATCGGCCCGGGCAAGCCCGGCGAGGATACTGATGAGCGTGGTCTTGCCTGCGCCGTTCGGGCCGAGCAGACCGAAAAACTCGCCTTCCTCGACCGACAGGCTGACGCCCTTGAGCGCCTGAAGCGATTTGTAGCGCTTCTTGACGTGACGGATTTCTATGGCTGACATGACTGTGCGCGGCGCAAGGGCCGCGACGCCTATTCTGTGCTTGCTGCGAAAGAAAATGGGGGCCGGACGCCGATTGGCTGCCCCGCAAAACGCTTGATTATAGGGCAAACCGGCTGGCGGGGCCGGCGCAGGAGGCGCGCGGCCTGAAGCGTGCGCGCGCCGGCTGGCGCGGCAGGCTTCGGTCGGACAGGGTCAATGTCGCCCGGTGCCGTCGATGAGCGCGTCGACGCCGTAGGCGCGCGCGAGGCTGGCGAGCTTCTGCGGGAGATTGAGGATATCGAGGGTCGCGCCGCGCGCTTTGGCGGCACGTTGCCATGCGAGCAGCACGGCGAGCGCGGACGAGTCGAACTGCGTCAGCGCGGCGCAATCGACGGCGGTCGCGCCGGCGCCGATGCGCGCAAGACCGTCCGCGAGCGCGGACTTCGCGCTCGCGACGGTCAGCGAAGAGCCTGCTTCGAAGCCGCTCACGACGCCTGCTTGCCGGCGGCAAGTTGCTGGTTGCGCTGCGTCAGGAACTGGATCAGGCCGTCCACGCCGCTTTGCTGGATCTTCTCGTTGAACTGCTGCTGGTACGTCTGGATCAGCCACGCGCCGAGCACGTTCAGGTCATACACCTTCCAGCCATTCGCCGACTTGTACAGGCGATAGTCGATCTGGACCGGCTGGCCGTTGTTCATCGCGACCGTCTTCACGACCACGTCGGTGTCGGCCGGATCGGCGCGGAACGGCGGGTACTGGATCTGCTGGTCCGGCTTCAGCTGCGCGAGCGCGCCCGAATACGTGCGGATCAGCAGCAGCTTGAACTGCTCCTGAACCTGTTGCTGCTGCTCGGCCGATGCCGCGCGCCAGTTGCGACCCATCGCGAGCTGCGTGGTGCGGCGGAAATCGGTGTACGGCAGGATGTCCTTGTTGACGATCGTAATGATGCGGTTGGTGTCGCCCTGCTTGATCGTCTGCTGCTTGACCTCGTCGAGGACCTGCTGCGTCGCCGTCTTGATCAGCGCTTGCGGGTTCGACTGGTCGACTTGCGCGTGAGCTGCGCTGCCGAACGAGAACAGCGCCGCGAAAACGGGGATCAGGAACAGTTTTTTCATCATAGTGACCTGCATGAAGAGTCGATGCGTAGGTTGGAGCCGGTAGCTTACGCGCAAGTTCGCGTGCGCCACCGACTGAATCGTTTCCGGCTGTAACGAATGTAAATGGGTCAGTGCAGCTTGATGCTAGGGAAACGAATCCCGCCCGGTGCGGGCGGCGTCATCTGCATTGCCGGCACGTTCGTCGCGCTGGCCGGGTTCGGTGCTTCGGCACTGCCCGACGCCGGTGCGGCAACGGCCGCGCCCGATGCGCCGGCCGGTGCCGATGCGCCGGCCGGTGCCGCCGCGCCGCCGACTGCCGCCGCACCCGCCGTTCCCGCCGCGCCGGCTGCCGCCGGTGCCGCGCCGTCGTCCGGCAGGTCGTACTTCGGCAGCGCATCGGTGCTCGACGCCGTCGAGGCCTGACCGCGCGCGTTGTCGATCAGCATCTGGCGGCGCTGCAGGTACGCATTGCGCACGAACGAATACTTGTCGAGCGCCGCGGCATCCAGCACGTCGCCCGCGCCGAGCAGGTTCGCACGCGTGTTGACGAGGTTCACGCCGAACAGGCCCCAGCTCAGGCCGTCCGGCTTCACGTAGGTGAGCGGATTGCCCACGTAGTCGACGCCGAGGCCTGCCGTGTCGCGCAGCGTGCTCGGGCCGAGCAGCGGCAGCACGAGATACGGGCCCGACGGCATGCCGTAGCGGCCCATCGTGATCCCGAAGTCGGCCGTGTGCTTCGGCAGTTTCGCGATCGTCGCGACGTCGAACAGGCCGCCGACACCGAATACCGTGTTGATCACGACGCGCATGATGTCGCCGACGCCGTCCGCGATTCGCAGCTGCACGATGTTGTTCGCGGCGATGTAGACGTCACCGATGTTCGAGAAGAAGTTCGTCACGCTGTCGCGCACCGGCTGCGGCACCACGTACTGGTAGCCCTTCGCCACCGGTTTCAGCGCGTACGTGTCAACCGTGTCGTTGAACTTGTACATCGACCGGTTGAAGCCTTCGAGCGGATCGCCCTTGGTCGGCGTCTGCACGGTCGCGCAACCGCTCAACGCGGCGACTGCCGCCACCGCGAGCGCGGCGTGCCTGATGCGGATCGTCTGCATGGTCATTACCCTCTTGTCTTTCTCTCGTGTGGTTATTGGGCGGTCGAACCGGACACCGCGGAGGCGGGCACCGCGACCGGCGCGGGTGCGGCCGGCGTGGCCGAGGCCCCCGATGCCGGCTTCGCGCCACCCGCGTCGGCTGCCTTGCTGTACAGGAACTGGCCGATCAGGTTCTCGAGCACGATCGCCGACTGCGTCATCGTGATCGTATCGCCCGCCTTCAGCATTTCGGTGTCGCCGCCCGGATCGAGGCCGATGTACTGCTCGCCGAGCAGGCCCGACGTCAGGATCTTCGCCGACGAATCCTTCGGGAACGGATACTGGCCGTCGATATCGATCGTCACCACCGCCTGGTAGGTGTTGGTGTCGAAGCCGATCGACTTCACGCGGCCGACCACGACGCCCGAGCTCTTCACCGCGGCGCGCGGCTTCAGCCCGCCGATATTGTCGAATTTCATCCTCACCGAGTAGGTCGGCTGAAACGACAGCGAGCTCATGTTGCCGACCTTGAGCGCCAGGAACAGCACAGCAAGGAAGCCCACCACCACGAACAGGCCGACCCAGAAGTCGAGAGCAGTCTTTTTCATCGTCATCCCAAAATTTGGCTTGGCTGAGGCTTAGCTGAACATCAGCGCGGTCAGCAGGAAATCGAGGCCGAGTACGGCGAGCGACGCGAACACGACCGTCTTGGTCGTCGCGCGAGACACGCCCTCGGGCGTGGGCTTCGCTTCATACCCTTGAAACAGTGCAATGAAGGTCACGGCGAACCCGAACACGATGCTCTTGATCACGCCATTGCCGACGTCGGCCCACACCTCGACCCCGCCCTGCATCTGCGACCAGAACGCGCCCGGATCGACGCCGATCAGCACGACCCCGACGAAATAACCGCCGAGCACGCCGACCGCGTTGAAGATCGCGGTGAGCAGCGGCATCGCGATGATGCCGGCCCACAGACGCGGCGCGATCACCGTCTTGATCGGATCGACGGCCATCATCTCGAGCGCGGTGAGCTGCTCGCCAGCCTTCATCAGTCCGATCTCGGCCGTGAGCGACGTGCCCGCGCGGCCCGCGAACAGCAGCGCGGTCACGACCGGGCCGAGCTCGCGCACCAGCGACAGCGCGACCAGCAGGCCGAGCGCCTGCTCGGACCCGTAGCGATTCAGCGTGTAATAGCCCTGCAGGCCGAGCACGAAGCCGACGAACAAGCCCGACACGGCAATGATCACGAACGAATAGTTGCCGAGGAAGTGGATCTGCTTCGTGACCAGCCGCGGCCGGCGCAGCAACGGGAAGAATTCCAGCACGAGGCGCACGAACAGCCGCGTGCCGTAGCCCGCGCGCTCGAGGCCGCCGATGACGTAACGTCCGATCGCGCTGATCATGCGCGCCCTCCGCCGAGCCCGAAATCCGCAGCCAGCGGCGGGCTCGTGTAATGAAATTTGAACGGGCCGTCCGGCGCGCCGTCGATGAACTGTCGCACGCTCGGGTCGGTCGACGCGCGCAGCTCGTCGGGCGTACCCTGCGCGAGCACGCCGCCATTGGCCAGAAAATACACGTAGTCGGCGATCGCGAACGATTCCGGCACGTCGTGCGTGACGAGGATCGACGTCGCGCCGAGCGCCTCGTTCAGCGTGCGGATCAGGTTCGCCGTGATGCCGAGCGAGATCGGATCGAGGCCCGCGAACGGTTCGTCGTACATGATGAGCTGCGGGTCGAGCGCGATCGCGCGCGCGAGCGCGATGCGGCGCGCCATCCCGCCGGACACCTCCGACGGCATCAGGTCGCGCGCGCCGCGCAGGCCGACCGCGTTGAGCTTCATCAGCACCAGGTCGCGGATCAGGTCTTCGGGCAGGTCGGTGTGTTCACGCAGCGCGAACGCGACGTTCTCGAACACCGACATGTCGGTAAACAGCGCGCCGAACTGGAACAGCATGCCCATCTTGCGGCGCAGCGCGTACAGGCCGTCGCGCGTCTGCGCGCCGACGTCGGCGCCGTCGAACAGCACCTGGCCACGGCTTGCGCGCACCAAGCCGCCGATCAGGCGCAGCACGGTCGTCTTGCCGCAACCCGACCCGCCCATGACGGCGACGACCTGGCCGCGCCCGAAGCGCATGTTCAGGTTCGACAGGACGAGGCGGTCGCCGTAGCCAAAGTCGACGTCGCGAAGTTCCAGCAGTGTCTCGGTAGGAGTGGGGCTCACGGAGCTGACAGTCCTTTTACGCAGAACGCCGAATTATAGGGCCTGCATTGGAATGATGTCGTGACGCCGTTCCAGGCCCTGCGGTCAATGATTGTCAAATTGTCGGGCAAAACATTGCTGCAACGCAACAATCGCCGCCCGATAATCGCCTGCGCCCGTGACCGCGCTGACCACCGCGACGCTGCCGACGCCCGTCGCCAGCACGTCGGGCAACGTGTCGAGCCCCACGCCGCCGATCGCGACGAGCGGCGCCCGCGCGCCCGCGAAGCGCGCGTAGCGGGCAATCCGCGCGAGGCCTTGCGGCGGCGCCGCGACCGCCTTGGTCGCGGTCGCGTACACGGGGCCGAGCGCCAGATAGCTCGGGCGCTCGTGCAACGCGCGCAACATCTCGTAATAACCGTGACTCGACAGGCCGAGCCGCAGGCCGGCGCGTGCGATCGCGGCGAGATCGGCCGTTTCCAGGTCCTCCTGACCCAGATGTACGCCGTACGCCCCCTCTTCTATCGCGATCTGCCAGTGATCGTTGATGAACACGCGCGCATCGGGATAGCGGCGCCCCACCGCAACCGCGCGTGCAACTTCCCGGCGCAACCCGTCCGGATCCGCTCCTTTCACGCGCAGCTGCACGGTTCGCGCGCCGCACTCGAGCACGCGTTCGACCCATTCGGCGTCGGGGACGACCGGATAGAGGCCCAGTTGCGCGGGGCACGGCGGGAATGCGGGCTCGGGTGCCGGGGCCAGGCCGGCGACGCGCGGAAACCGCGCGGCATCGACCGGCCACGCATCGCCCCCGCGCGCTTCGTCGCCGTCGCGCCACGCGAGCGCGAGCACCAGCGCGTCGATCGGCGCGAAGCCGCAATCGAGGAACGCCGCGAGCGCCGCGATCCAGTCGTCGGCGAGCGGATGCGCGGCTTCCAGCGCGTAGCGTACGCCCGCGGCGTGCAGCACCGCGCCGTGTTCGTCGAACTCGATCGCGACCGCGTCCGGCGACGCGGGGCGCGACGCAGCCGACGCGCGCGCCTGCGCGGCACGATCGCCGGCCGACACGATCAGCACGTCGCCGTCGGCCGGCACGTCGGGTGCCGCGACGCACAGCCGCCACGGCGTCGTGCCGGTCGGCCAGTCGCCCAGGCGGGCGCGAATCCGCTCGGCCGCTTCGGCCAGCTCGTCGGCCGGCGGCCAGAATGCATCGGCGAAGCGCACGCTCATGCGCTGCCCCCGTCCTGGTGCCAGAACGGCATCCCGACGACCGGCGTGCTCGCGTGCGCGGTCTCGCGCGCATCCATCGGCCCGGCGAGATAGGCCGCACGGCCGGCCTCGACGCCTTGCGCGAACGCACGCGCCATGATTTCCGGATGCGTGGCCTGCGACACGGCCGTGTTCAGCAGCACGCCGTCGAAGCCCCACTCCATCACCTGGCATGCGTGCGACGGCACGCCGAGCCCGGCGTCGACGATCAGCGGCACGTCCGGCAGCCGCTCGCGCAGCACGCGCAGCCCGTACGGATTCACGACGCCCTTGCCGGTGCCGATCGGCGCGCCCCACGGCATCAGCGCCTCGCAGCCGACGTCGAGCAGACGCCGGCCGATCACGAGATCCTCGGTGCAGTACGGCAGCACCTTGAAGCCGTCCTTGACCAGCTGCGCGGCCGCCTCGATCAGCCCGACCGGGTCGGGCTGCAGCGTGTAGTCGTCGCCGATCAGCTCGAGCTTGATCCAGTCGGTATCGAAGACCTCGCGCGCCATATGCGCGGTCGTCACCGCTTCGGCGACGGTCTGGCAGCCGGCCGTGTTCGGCAGCAGCGGCACCGCGTGACGCTTGAGCAGATCGAAGAAGCCGGCCTCGGCCGTGCCGCCGGTCATCTGGCGGCGTAGCGCGACCGTCACCATCCCGGGGCGCGACGCGGCGATCGAATCGGACAGCGACTGCAGCGACGGGTAGCGCGACGTGCCGAGCAGCACGCGGCTTGCGAAGGTTTCGCCGTACAGCGTCAGCGCGTCGGCGGAAGTGAGGGACGTCATGTCGTTTTCCTGGAAGAGCGGGGGGCGAACCGGCGGCGCTCAGCCGCCCGCGACGGGGTGCACGACGTCGAGCTTGTCGCCCGTCGCGAGCGCGCGCGCCGCATGCTGCGTGCGCGCGACGAAATTGCCGTTCAGCGCGACCGCGTACGGCGGACGCGCGCCGTACGCGGCGAGCGCGTCGGCCACCGTCGCGCCGTCGGGTAGCGTCAGCGTCTGTTGGTTGATCTGGATATCCATGAGGCTTGATCGAATTCGGTCGGCGGCGCGCGTCAGGCCGGCTGGCGCGCGTCGTCGCGGTGATGAAGGAGCGTCGGCCAGCGCGCGGCATCGCGCCACGCCACGAACGCGTCGGCATCGGCGAATGCACCGCCGAGCGCGGCTTGCGCGAACGCGACCGCCGCATGCGCGACTTCCGGCGCGATCATGAAGCCGTGCCGGTACAGGCCGTTGACGGCCAGCGTCGTCGCGCCGTCCCAGATCACCGCCGGGCGGTGATCGGGCAACGTCGGGCGACATTGCGCGTTCAGTTCGAGGATGCGCGCCTCGCCGAATGCCGGGTGCACGGAAAACGCCGCGCTCAGCAGCTCGAGCGCCGAGCGCACGCTGACGGGCGACATGTCCTCGCCCTCCACTTCGGTCGCGCCGATCACGTACAGGTCGTCCTGTTTCGGCGCGATGTACAGCGGATAGCGCGGATGCAGCAGGCGCACGGGCCGCGTGAGCCCGATGCCCGGCGCGCGCACGCGCGCGACTTCGCCGCGGATGCCGCGCAGCGAGGGCAGCGCGGATTTCGCGCCGAGCCCGCGACAATCGATCGTGAAATGCGCGTCGGGCCGGTTCGCGTCGTCGATCGTCGCGTGCCAGTGCAGCTCGACGCCGCGTTGCGCGAGGCCCGCCGCGAGTGCGCGCAGCGCCTGCCGGTTGTCGAGCTGCCCCTCGCGCGGCAGCATCAGGCCGCGCGGGAAGCGCCCCGCGAGCGCGGGCTCGGCCGCGTCGACCTGCGCGCCGGCAAGCGCGACGAAGCCACCGTCGAACAACTCGGCCGGTGCGTTCGCGCGCACGCGTCGCTCGAACAGCGGTGCCTCGGCGCGATCGGCCTGATGCCAGACGACGAGCGTGCCGTCTTGCTGGAAAAACACCGGTTCGGGCAGTTCCGCGAGCCATTGCGGCCAGCGCGCGAGCGATGCCGCGCCGAGCTCTGTGATCAACAGCTCGGCGCTCGCCGCCTCGGCGAGCGGCGCGAGCATCGCGGCCGCGACCCACGCGGCCGACTGCTCGCCGTCCGGGCCGCCGCGCTCGTACAGCGCGACGCGATGCCCGTCGCCCGCAAGCCGCCACGCGATCAGACGGCCGACGAGGCCGCCGCCGAGTACCGCGAAATCGGGCCGGGAAGCGTGGAGGTTCATCGCGCGCCCTCCCCGCAGATCGCGCGGGCGCGTGCGACGAACGTTGGCGCGCGCACACCGTCCCGTGCGGACGCACGCGACAGCGGATCGGGAACAGCGCAAAAGACTGAAGATTGAGCGGTCATCATTCCTTCCGTAACGCGCGACGCGCGTACCCAAAAGGACGAAACCGGCAGCAAAGGCCGGCCGGGCGGGACTCGGGCGCTGACCATGTGGGATGGCAGCCAGCGCGGCCCGGCGGGATCAGAAACTTCCCTCGCCGGTATTACCCGGATCGGGTGCGAAGGGTCTTTCTCAGCCTCGCCGCGTCGCCCGGAACTGTCCGTCGGCCGCGCTCGAAGCACCCCTGTTTCGTCGTCGGCCATTAGACCATAAAAGCGGAAAGCGCCGCAAACTGTCCCCCATGCGGCAAATTCGCCGTCGTGCCGCGCCGCTCTGGCACAATGCCCGCAGGCCGGCCGCGCGAGCGGCCGGTTGCCGCGTCACCGCCGGCCTTAAGTGCCGTTTAAGACGCCCGGGTCACCATCCGGACGCCCGCCGTCAGTCGGCACCCCGTCCCGGCATGCCGTATCGCGGCGCGCGTCCGGCCCCGCCCGGCACGCGCGCCGGCTACTCATCAGGAAGCACATGACCCAATCGATCGATCCCGTCCGCTCCGCCTCCGACGCGCCGCAGGACGAGCGCCCGGTATCCGCGTGGAGCCTCATCAAACCCTACTGGGTGTCGTCCGAATGGAAAATCGCGTGGGGGCTGCTGGTCACGATCATCGCGATCAATCTCTGCGTGGTCTGGATCAACGTCAAGCTGAACAAGTGGAACGCGCAGTTCTACAACGCGCTGCAGTCGAAGGACGTCCACGATTTCCCGAACCTGCTGATGCAGTTCTCCGCGCTCGCGTTCGGCTTCATCATCCTCGCGGTGTACGGCCGCTACCTGCGCCAGATGCTCGGGTTCCGCTGGCGCCAGTGGCTCACCGACCGCTTTCTCGGCCAGTGGCTCGGCGATCGCGCGTTCTACCGGATCGAACGCGACCGCCTCGCCGACAACCCGGACCAGCGGATCACCGACGACCTCCAGTCGTTCGCGACGACGACGCTCGCGCTGTCGCTCGATCTGCTGTCGACGGTCGTCACGCTCGTGTCGTTCATCACGATCCTGTGGTCGCTCGCCGGCGCGCTGACGTTCTCGCTCGGCGCGACGCCGATCACGATCCCCGGCTACATGGTGTGGGCGGCCGCGCTGTACGCGGTGGTCGGCTCGCTGATCATCCAGAAGGTCGGCCACCCGCTCGTGTCGATCAACTACCAGCAGCAGCGTGTCGAGGCCGACTTCCGCTTCGGGCTGATCCGCGTGCGCGAGAACGCCGAGCAGATCGCGTTCTACGACGGCGAGAAAACCGAGACCATCAACGCGCAGAGCCTGTTCACGCGCATTCGCGACAACTGGTGGCGCGTGATGAAGTACACGAAGCGCCTCACGTTCGTGCTGAGCTTCTACGGGCAGATCGCGATCATCTTCCCGCTCGTCGTCGCGGCGCCGCGCTATTTCGCGGGCGCGTTCTCGTTCGGCGTGCTGATGCAGATCTCGTCGGCGTTCGGCACCGTCAGCGATTCGTTCTCGTGGTTCATCAACAGTTACTCGACCCTGGTCGAATGGCGCGCCACCGTCAACCGTCTGCGTGAATTCAAGCGTGTGATGGGCACGTCGCACCTGAAGGAAAGCCTGTCGCCCGCGACCGAGCACGGCGGCATCAACCTGCACTACGTCGATGCCGCGAAGCTGTCGACGTCGTCGCTGAAACTCGCGCTGCCGAACGGCAACGCGCTCGCGAACATCGGCAACGTGACGATCGAACCCGGCTCGCGCTGGCTCGTGGTCGGCAAGTCGGGTTCCGGCAAGAGCACGTTCATGCGCGCGCTCGCGGGCCTGTGGCCGTTCGGTGACGGCGCGATCGACGCGCCGGTCGGCGCCCGGATGATGTTCGTGCCGCAAACCAGCTACCTGCCGATCGGCACGCTGAAGGCCGCGCTCACCTATCCGGCCGCGCCCGACGCGTTCACCGACGACGCGTGCCGCGACGCGCTGCGTGCGTGCCGCCTGGAAGACTACGTCGGGCGCCTCGACGAGACCGGCCACTGGACGCGCGTGCTGTCGCCGGGCGAACAGCAGCGTCTAGCCGGCGCGCGCGTGCTGCTGCACAAGCCCGACTTCCTGTTCCTCGACGAAGCGACGAGCGCGCTCGACGCCGACAACGAAGCGCGGCTCTATCACCTGCTCGCCGAACGGCTGCCGAAAGCCGCGATCGTCAGCATCGCGCATCGCGAATCGCTGGCCGCGTTCCACGTCGGCACGATCAACGTCGAACGCGTGAACGACAGCGACAAGGTCGCCGCGTAACCGAAGCAAAAAGGCCGACGCATACCGCGCCGGCCTTGCTCTCTTCCTCGCCCCACCCGCCTTCCCGCTACGCCCGCCCGACCGGCACCGACACGATCGGCACATGCGACACGCCGTCGTGCGACGGCCGGCTTTCAAATAACGTCAGCGCGACGAAACGCAGCGCGACCGGCCGCCCGGTCGCGCCGCCGTGCGCGGGCTGCCCGTCCGCGTCGCGCGGCAGCCGCGCGAGCGTGACGTGCGGCCTGAACGGCCGGCGGTCCGCCGGCACGCCCAGTTCGAGCAGCAGCGCGCACAAGTCGGCATTCAGCGCAGTACAGGCGGGATCGGGTGCGAGTTCCGCGACGATCAGTCTCGCGCGCGGCAGGCTCGGCCACCACGCAATCCGCTCGACCGGCTGCATCGGCAGCGCATGCGCGGCCGCGAGCGCCGGCAGGCGTGCGGCCAGCGCATCGCAACGCGCGCGTTCGATCGCGCCGATGAACGCGAGCGTCACGTGCAGTTGCGCGGGCAGCGTGCGCCGCGCGCCCCGGGTGACCGGCAGCGCGTGCAGCGCGTCGCGCGATGCCGCATCGGGCATCAGCGCGACGAACGCACGGAGCCGGTCGCCGTTCATGACTCGCGCACCGCCACACGCGCTTCGGCCACCGCATCGGCCGACACCGGCCGCTGCGGCAGCGGACCGTGCTCGCCCCACACGTCGGGCGGCAGCACGCGCGCGAGCTCGGGAATCGTGTTGCGCGTAAACACCGGATCGGCAATGCCCTGCGCGCGCTGGCGGCGATAGTCGCGCCACGCGGCATGCGCATACTTGCCGAGCGCGAGGATCGCGACCAGATTGATGATCGCCATCAGCCCCATGCTCGTATCGGCCATCGCCCATACGAGCGGCAGTTGCCCGACGCTGCCGAACATCACCATGCCGAGCACCGCGATGCGGAACAGCGGCAGCACGCCGCGCCGCTTCGTGATGAAGTCGACGTTGCCTTCCGCGTATGCGTAATTGCCGATCACCGACGAGTACGCGAAGAAGAAGATCGCAACGGCCATGTAGATGCCGCCCCAGTCGCCGACGTGGCTCGCGATCGCACGCTGCGTGAGCGCCGCGCCCTCCATGCCGGTGCCGAGTTCGTACTGGCCCGACAGCAGGATCACGAACGCGGTCGCGCTGCAGATCACGATCGTGTCGACGAACACGCCGAGCATCTGGATCAGCCCCTGCACGACCGGATGCCGCACGCTCGCAGTCGCGGCCGCGTTCGGCGCGCTGCCCATGCCGGCCTCGTTCGAGAACAACCCGCGCTTCACGCCCATCGCGACCGCCTGGCTGACCGCGTAGCCGGTCAGGCCGCCCGCCGCCTGCTCGAGCCCGAACGCACTCTTCACGATCAGCGCGATCACGCCCGGCACCAGCGCGAAGTGCGTCGCGACCGCGTAGACGGCCAGCGCGAGGTAGCCGATCGCCATGACAGGCACGATCACCTGCGCGACCGACGCGATGCGGCGAATCCCGCCGAAGATGAGCGGCGCGGTGAGCAGCACGAGGCCGAGGCCGACCGTCTCGCGGCTCCAGCCGAACGACGTATGGAACGCATCGGCGATCGCATTGGCCTGCACCGCGTTGAACACGAAGCCGAACGCGAGGATCAGCGACAGCGAGAACAGCACGCCGAAGCCGCGCGAGCGCAGGCCGGTCTGGATGTAGTACGCGGGGCCGCCGCGATAGCTGCCGTCCGGATGCGACACCTTGAAGATCTGCGCGAGCGTCGCCTCGACGAACGCCGACGACATCCCGACGAGCGCCGTCATCCACATCCAGAAGATCGCGCCCGGCCCGCCGACCGTCAGCGCGACCGCGACACCGGCGATGTTGCCGGTACCCACGCGGCTCGCGAGCCCGGTCGCGAACGCCTGGAACGACGAGATGCTGCCCGGCTCACCCTTGCTGCCGACCAGTTTGATGCTGAGGAACAGCGCCTTCAGCTGGATCATCCGGAACCGCAACGTGAACCATGCGCCCACGCCGAGCAGCAGCGCGATCAGCACGTAGTTCCACAGCACACCGTTGACGGCGTCGATCAGCTCTTGTACGAATGCTTCCATTCAGAGTCCTTGTAAATGGGGTCGGTCAAATGCGGCGGCCGCGCGAACGCGGCCAGCGGGCGATGATATGACAGTTCCAAGGAATATTACAAAATGAAAGAATTCGGGATCGCGGAGAATCAACGTCCGATGTGATCAGGTTAGGCGACGCTTCGGGGCGGTGCGGGGGGATGCGACGGGGGGCGCGGCGCGACGAGTACATGGCCGGGGCTTGCGTCATGCCCCGGATCCCGGCTCTTTGTCACACGGTGAGCCTGGCTCGGCGAGCAGCGATCCCGAGCGGAAATACCGTAGCGGGCGAGTCGCGATCTTTGACACCCGAAAACAGTCGCAAAATTGATTCGCCAAACAGAAATGGCGATAAAAAAAGAAACTATTATTTAAGCAGATTTTCCCTACCTGTAAATCACGCCCCCCCTTAGAAGCGCCCGATCTCGAAAAAATAGAAATAAACCGGGCGAATCTGATGTCGTTTATTGCGATACTGGTTAATTACCGCAAAATAATTCACCCGTCGACGACGCGCATGCATCTGAGTCAGTCGGCACGGGTCGCCGCGGGCATCCTCTGCCCGCGGCGACCGCAAACAATTCTTATGCTCGTAGCGATTGCGGCGCTCTTTCGGCGACTGCCTGGAAGGCATGAACCGGCGTCCATTGTTGTGCGTGGGTGCCGTTGTAGGGGTATGCCCAGACGAGGTTGTTGGCTTGCAGACTATCGTAATGATCGTCGATCACAAGGCCGGTGTTAGCGAGTGACGTGATGTAACCGGGGCGAATGGAGATGCTCCACCGCTGCGAAGGCGCTCCCGTGAACGGGCGCAGGACCAGCGGGGTTTCGGGGGCGACCTTGCCGTCCGCGAAATCGACCGCCAGCTTGCCTCCGCCGTTCGAATCGCTGAAATCCAGAATGATGAAGCCATGGGTGGGATCGTAGTCCCACAGGGTCTGCACATTCGGGTCGGTGAAGTAGCGAAGTTGCACCGGGGCATTAGGGCCGATCACACTGCCGTTGGTGTTGTTTTGGGCGACACCGAGGACGCGCGTCGGATCCTGCGTGAACTGAAACGACATCGATATATACGCCATGATTTTCTCCAGAGGGTGTGAAAACCAGATCGTTCAATATGCCCGAATTAATCGGACAAAAATCACTATAGGCGGCAGCAGACCCCGATTCAACGCTCATTACGAGATAAATATCGATATTTTTGTTTTTATAAATGATCAATTTAATTGATGCCGAATGAATTGTTGGCTGATCACGGAAAATCTCCGCCAACCCAGTCGTCCCGGACTCGCGCCCCATAAAAAAACCGGGCGCCCTTTCGGACGCCCGGTTTTCTTCGAAACCCGCTCGCGCGCTTCAGCTCAGCGCGGCAGTTCCGAATGCCCCATCAGGTACGCATCGACCGAGCGCGCGCACTGGCGGCCTTCGCGGATCGCCCAGACGACGAGCGACTGGCCGCGGCGCATGTCGCCTGCCGCGAACACCTTGTCGACCGACGTGTAGTACGAGCGATCGCCTTCGGTCGCCGCGCGCGCGTTGCCGCGTGCGTCCTTCGCGACGCCGAACGCCTCGAGCACGGTGGCTGCCGGCTGCGTGAAGCCCATCGCGAGCAGCACCAGGTCGGCCTTCATCTCGAACTCGGAGCCCGGCACTTCCTGCATCTTGCCGTCCTTCCATTCGACGCGTACCGCGATCAGCTTCTCGACCTTGCCGTTCTTGCCTTCGAGACGCTTGGTCGCAACCGCCCAGTCACGCTCGCAGCCTTCCTCGTGCGACGACGACGTGCGCAGCTTGATCGGCCAGTACGGCCACACGAGCGGCTTGTTTTCCTCTTCCGGCGGCTGCGGCAGCAGCTCGAACTGCGTGACCTGCTTCGCGCCGTGACGGTTCGACGTGCCGACGCAGTCCGAACCCGTATCGCCGCCACCGATCACGATCACGTGCTTGCCCTTCGCGAGCAGCTGGTCGACGAGCTTGTCGCCCGCGTTCACGCGGTTCTGCTGCGGCAGGAAGTCCATCGCGAAATGCACGCCGGCGAGCTCGCGGCCCGGCACCGGCAGGTCGCGCGGCGTTTCCGACCCGCCCGCGATCACGACCGCGTCGAATTCTTCCTTCAGCTTCTCCGGCGAAATGGTTTCCTTCGCCATGTTGCCGATCGAGTCCGGCAGCGCGTCCTTGCCGATGAACACGCTGGTGCGGAACGTCACGCCTTCCGCTTCCATCTGGCGCATGCGGCGATCGATCAGCCACTTCTCGAGCTTGAAGTCGGGGATCCCGTAACGCAGCAGGCCGCCGATGCGGTCGTTCTTCTCGAACACCGTCACGTCGTGGCCGGCGCGCGCGAGCTGCTGCGCGGCCGCGAGACCCGCGGGGCCGGAACCGACGACCGCGACCTTCTTGCCCGTCTTGTGCTCGGCCGGCAGCGGCTTCACCCAGCCTTCCGCCCAGGCCTTGTCGATGATCGCGTGCTCGATCGACTTGATGCCGACCGGATCGTCGTTGATCCCGAGCGTGCAGGCTGCCTCGCACGGGGCCGGGCAGATGCGGCCCGTGAACTCGGGGAAGTTGTTGGTCGAATGCAGGACTTCGATCGCCTGCTGCCAGTCCTGGCGGTAAACGAGATCGTTGAAGTCCGGGATGATGTTGTTGACCGGGCAGCCGTTGTTGCAGAACGGGATGCCGCAGTCCATGCAGCGCGCGCCCTGGACCTTCGCGTCCGCGTCGGTCAGCGCCGCGACGAATTCCTTGTAGTGCTTCACGCGCGTGAGCGGTGCTTCGTACGCCTCGTGGCGGCGTTCGAACTCCAGAAAACCGGTTGCCTTGCCCATAAGGTGCTCTTCTGTTCGGTGTATCGGGTGGGGGAGCCGCGCGCGGCAATCATGCGCGCGCGGCATTCGCTATGTCGTTCGTCGCTCAGGCGGCCAGCACTTCCTTCGCCGCCTTCTTCGCACCGATCTCGCCCAGCGCGCGCTTGTATTCGTGCGGGAACACCTTCACGAACTGGCGGCGCGCCGCGTCCCAGTTTTCCAGCAGCGACTTCGCGCGCGGCGAACCCGTGAACTGGAAATGACGCTCGACGAGCCCCTTGAGCAACGCTTCGTCCGTCGTGCCCTCATGCCAGAGCGCGCGGTCGACCGTGCGCTCCTGCTCGGCCTGCTGCAGCACCGGCTCGAGCGCGACCATCGACTTGTTGCACTTCGCCGCGAACGTGCCTTCCGGATCGTAGATGTACGCGAGACCGCCCGACATGCCGGCCGCGAAGTTGCGCCCGGTTTCGCCGAGCACGACGACCGTGCCGCCCGTCATGTATTCGCAACCGTGGTCGCCCGTGCCTTCGACGACCGCCGTCGCGCCCGAGTTACGCACGCAGAAGCGCTCGCCCGCGACGCCGCGGAAGAACGATTCGCCTTCGATCGCGCCGTACATCACCGTGTTGCCGCAGATGATGTTTTCCTCGGACTTGCCGCGGAAGTCGTTGGTCGGACGGATGATGATCCGGCCGCCCGACAGGCCCTTGCCGACGTAGTCGTTGCCGTCGCCGACGAGGTCGAGCGTCACGCCCTTCGCGAGGAACGCGCCGAAGCTCTGGCCGGCCGTGCCCTTCAGCTGGATGTGCACCGCGTCGTCGGCCAGGCCGTCGTGGCCGTGCTTCTTCGCGATCACGCCCGACAGCATCGCGCCGACCGTGCGGTTCACGTTGCGCACCGGCTGGATGAACGACACGTGCTCGCCGTTCTCGATCGCGGCCTTCGCCTTCTCGATCAGCACGTGGTCGAGCGCGCGCTCGAGGCCGTGATCCTGCACGTCGACATGGCGGCGTGCCACGTCCTCGCACTCTTCCGGCTGGTAGAACACGCGCGAGAAGTCGAGGCCCTTCGCCTTCCAGTGCTCGATGCCCTTGCGGGTGTCGAGCAGGTCGGCGCGGCCGATCAGGTCGTCGAACTTCGCGATGCCGAGCTGCGCCATGATCTCGCGCACTTCCTCGGCGACGAAGAAGAAGTAGTTCACGACGTGCTCGGGCTGGCCCTTGAACTTCGCACGCAGCACCGGATCCTGCGTCGCGACGCCGACCGGGCACGTGTTCAGGTGGCACTTGCGCATCATGATGCAGCCCTCGACGACGAGCGGCGCCGTCGCGAAGCCGAATTCGTCCGCGCCAAGCAGCGCGCCGATCACGACGTCCCGGCCCGTCTTCATCTGGCCGTCAGCCTGCACGCGGATGCGGCCGCGCAGGCGGTTCAGCACCAGCGTCTGCTGCGTCTCGGCGAGGCCGAGTTCCCACGGCGTGCCCGCATGCTTGACCGACGACAGCGGCGATGCGCCCGTGCCGCCGTCATGGCCGGCGATCACGACGTGATCGGCCTTCGCCTTCGCGACACCGGCCGCGACCGTGCCGACGCCGACTTCCGACACCAGCTTCACCGAGATGCTCGAGCTCGGGTTCACGTTCTTCAGGTCGTGGATCAGCTGCGCCAGATCCTCGATCGAGTAGATGTCGTGGTGCGGCGGCGGCGAGATCAGGCCGACGCCCGGCACCGAGTAACGCAGCTTGCCGATGTATTCCGACACCTTGTGGCCGGGCAGCTGGCCGCCTTCGCCCGGCTTCGCGCCCTGCGCCATCTTGATCTGGATCTGGTCGGCCGATGCCAGGTACTCGGCGGTGACACCGAAGCGGCCCGACGCGACCTGCTTGATCTTCGAGCGCAGCGAATCGCCGTCCTTCAGCGGAATGTCGCTGACGATCTCGTCGCCGATCACCGACTTCAGCGTCTCGCCCGACTTGATCGGAATGCCGCGCAGTTCGTTGCGGTAGCGCTTCTCGTCCTCGCCGCCTTCGCCGGTGTTGGACTTGCCGCCGATACGGTTCATCGCGATCGCGAGCGTCGCGTGCGCTTCGGTGCTGATCGAACCGAGCGACATCGCGCCCGTCGCAAAGCGCTTGACGATGTCCTTCGCCGGCTCGACGTCGTCGATCGGGATGGCCTTGGTCGGCTCGACCTTGAACTCGAACAGGCCGCGGAACGTCATGTGACGCTTGGTCTGGTCGTTGATCAGGTGCGCGTATTCCTTGTACGTCTGGTACGAGTTGCTGCGCGTCGCGTGCTGGAGCTTCGCGATCGAGTCCGGCGTCCACATGTGGTCTTCGCCGCGCACGCGGTATGCGTACTCGCCGCCCGCGTCGAGCATGTCGCGCAGGACCGGGTTGTCGCCGAACGCATCGCGATGCAGGCGGATCGCCTCTTCCGCGACTTCGAACAGGCCGATGCCGCCGACCTTCGATGCCGTGCCCTTGAAGTACTTCTCGACGAGGTCGCTCGACAGGCCGAGCGCTTCGAAGATCTGCGCGCCCGTGTACGACATGTACGTCGAGATGCCCATCTTCGACATCACCTTCTGCAGGCCCTTGCCGACCGCCTTCGTGAAGTTGTAGACGGCCTTCTCCGGCGACAGGTCGCCCGGCAGGCCTTCCGCCATCTTCGCGAGCGTTTCCATCGCGAGGTACGGGTGCACGGCTTCCGCGCCGTAGCCCGCGAGCAGCGCGAAATGGTGCGTCTCACGCGCCGAGCCCGTTTCGACGACGAGGCCCGTGCTCGTGCGCAGCCCTTGCTGGACGAGGTGCGTGTGGATCGCCGACGTGGCGAGCAGCGCCGGAATCGCGACGTGCTCGGCGTCCGTCTTGCGGTCCGACACGATCAGCATGTTGTAGCCCGACTTGACCGCGTCGACGGCTTCCGCGCACAGCGACGCGAGACGTGCCTCGATGCCTTCCTTGCCCCATGCGACCGGATAGCAGATGTTCAGTTCGTATGCGCTGAACTTGCCGCCCGTGTACTGGTCGATCGCGCGGATCTTCGCGATGTCCTTGAAGTCGAGCACCGGCTGCGACACTTCGAGACGCATCGGCGGGTTGATGTTGTTCGTGTCGAGCAGGTTCGGCTTCGGGCCGATGAACGACACGAGCGACATGACCATGTTCTCGCGGATCGGGTCGATCGGCGGGTTCGTGACCTGGGCGAACAGCTGCTTGAAGTAGTGATAGAGCGTCTTGTTCTTGTTCGACATCACCGCGAGCGGCGAGTCGTTGCCCATCGAGCCGACGGCTTCCTCGCCCTGCTGCGCCATCGGCGCCATCAGGAACTTCAGGTCTTCCTGCGTGTAGCCGAACGCCTGCTGGCGATCGAGCAGCGCCGCGCCCTGCGTGCGGCCGGCCGCGACGTCCTCGGCCTTCGGCTCGATCTCGTCGAGCTTGATGCGCACGGCGTCGATCCAGCTCTTGTACGGCTTCGCGTTCGCGAGGTTGTCCTTGAGCTCCTTGTCGTCGATGATGCGGCCGTGTTCCATGTCGATCAGGAACATCTTGCCCGGTTGCAGGCGCCACTTCTTGACGATCTTCGATTCGGGGATCGGCAGCGTGCCGGCTTCCGACGCCATGATGACGAGGTCGTCGTCGGTCACGATGTAGCGCGCCGGGCGCAGGCCGTTGCGGTCGAGCGTCGCGCCGATCTGGCGGCCGTCGGTGAACGCGATCGCGGCGGGGCCGTCCCACGGCTCCATCATCGCGGCGTGGTATTCGTAGAACGCGCGGCGGTTCTCATCCATCAGCGTGTGCTGTTCCCAGGCTTCCGGGATCATCATCATCACCGCGTGCACGAGCGGGTAGCCGGCCATCACCAGCAGTTCGAGACAGTTGTCGAACGACGCGGTGTCCGACTGGCCCGGGTAGATCAGCGGCCACAGCTTCGGCAGGTCGTCGGCGAGCACGTGCGACGCGATCGCGCCGGTACGCGCGTTCAGCCAGTTCACGTTGCCCTTCACGGTGTTGATCTCGCCGTTGTGCGCGATCATCCGGTACGGGTGAGCCAGCTCCCATGCCGGGAACGTGTTGGTCGAGAAGCGCTGGTGCACGAGCGCGAGCGCCGACACGACGCGCTCGTCCTGCAGGTCGCGGTAGTACACGCCGACCTGGCCCGCCAGCAGCAGCCCCTTGTAGACGATCGTGCGCGCCGACATCGACGGCACGAAGTATTCCTTGCCGTGCTTGAGCTTCAGCGCCTGGATGCGGTGGCTCGCGGTCTTGCGGATCACGTACAGCTTCCGCTCGAGCGCGTCCGTCACCATGATGTCCTTGCCGCGCCCGATGAAGATCTGGCGGATCAGCGGCTCGCTCGCCTTCACGGTCGGCGAGATCGGCATCGCATGGTCGACCGGCACGTCGCGCCAGCCGAGCACGACCTGACCTTCTGCCCGCACCGTCCGCTCGAGCTCCTGCTCGCACGCGAGACGCGACGCATTTTCCTTCGGCAGGAAGATCATCCCGACCCCGTATTCGCCGGCAGGCGGCAGCGTCACGCCCTGCTTCGACATTTCCTCGCGATAGAACGCGTCCGGAATCTGGATCAGGATGCCGGCGCCGTCGCCCATCAGCGGATCGGCACCGACCGCGCCACGGTGATCGAGGTTCTCCAGGATCTTCAGACCCTGCTGAATGATCTCGTGGCTCTTCTTGCCCTTGATGTGAGCGACGAAGCCGACGCCGCAGGCGTCGTGTTCGTTTTGCGGGTCGTACAGACCTTGTGCGGCGGGCACCGCGGCGAGCGGCTGCTGGTGGTCGTTCATGGGGACACCGTCGTAAAGGGGCCGCGAGGGCCGTTGAACCATTTTTTGTTGCCGTCGATCCCGCTCCCGACGGGAGACGGCACGGCCGACAGTGGTTGGGCGAGCTTCACCCGGGCCACCGGAATTCGGAATATACGCGACGAATCAAAGGAATAGCAACAAAAACCGCTTGATCGAACCCCAATTAAACACATGCTCCGATCTGGTGCCGTTTTATTGGGGCCGTATCGTTTTGGTGCAAAAAGAAGCGGCGCCCGCAGCGCCGCCCCTGATCCGCCTTTCCCGCGTTACTGCTGGATCGGCGGGGTGTTTTCACGCACCTTTCTGGGGCGTCCACGCGGCAGCGGCGACACGCGGCGGTTCGCGGTGCGCGCCGCCCATTCTCGGTAGTTCTCGCCGCCGAGCACCCACCCCTTCAGCGTCGCCTGCTGGAGCTGGTCGGCCTGCCGCTCGTCGAGCGGCTGCTCGCAGAGCTCCTTGTATGCGCGTTGACGATCGAACGGCGTGTTGCCGAGCGCCCAGTAGAGCGGATGGTCGGTGATCAGGCTGTCGACGGTGAGCCCGACGTGGTGCCGGTAGCTCGACCAGCGATAGGCGTCAGGGGTCGCGACCAGTTGCGAGCGCACCGGGCTCATCTCGACCACGCGGCTCGCGAGCAGGAAATAGCGCTCGCCTTCGATCACGGTCGCGCGATAGCGGCCTTCCCACAAGGTGCCGCGACGCGAATAACGTCGGTTGAAATGCGCGACGTAGCGGCGACCGACCGCCTGCATCGCCTTCGGCAGGCTTGCCTCGTCGCTCGGCGTCACGAGGAGCTGCACCTGGCGCGGCAGCAGCACGTAGGCATGCACCGAAAGGTGGTGATCGCGTGCCGCGGCCTTCAGACAATCGATGAAGAGTTCGTAGTCCTGGTCGTCGACGAACGCGGGTTGCTGATCCAGGCCGCGCAGTATCACGTGCTGCGGCTGGTCGGGAACGTAGAGTCGTGCTAACCGTGCCATGCTGAATGTCCGTTTGAACGCGTTAGGAAATACCCGAAGGTCCGAAATTGCGCACCTGCGTAGAATGCCAATCCCGGCGGGGCGCGGAAGCGTACGGTCGTACTAATCCTAGGGTGAAAACTCTAACTTACGAGCTTGTTTGGTTTTAAACGCAGTCGTCATAATGAGCACGCCTTAAATCGGAGGAGACACAATGAATCGAAAACTGGCCATTACGGGGGCTGCAGCGCTCGCTTTCACGTTTGCGGGCGGTACGGCACAAGCACAATCCGCAGGTGATTTCTACGTCAGCACCGGCTGGTTCCACCTGTCGCCGCAGGACAGCAGCGATCCGTTGTTCCTGTACCGCGTCGGCGGCACGCCCATCAACCAATCGATTCCCAACACCGGCGCCGGCATCAACGACGCCGATACGCTTGGGCTCGCCGCTGGCTACTTCGTCACCGACCACATCTCCACCGAGCTCGTCATGGGGATACCGCCGAAGTTCGACATCACCGGCAAGGGTCAGTTCGAAAAGTTCGGCGTACTCGGCCGTGCGTACCAGTGGAGCCCCGCCGTATTGCTTCGCTATCACTTCAACGACGCCAACGCGAAGTTCCGCCCGTATGTCGGCGTCGGCGCGACGTATGTCTGGTTCACCGGCGCAAAGATCACGAACAGCAGCTTCGAGAACGGCGTGCTCGGCGGCCCGACCAGTGCCACGACCAGCAACCAGTGGGCGCCCGTGCTCAACGCCGGCTTCACGTACAACTTCACGAAGCACTGGTTCGGGGGCCTGTCGATCTCGTACATCCCGGTCAGCGTGACCGCGACCTTCACGACCGCCCGCCGGACGCCGGTCGGCACCCTGACCGAAACCTCGAAAGCGAAGATCTCGCTCAACCCGATCGTCACGTACCTGAACGTCGGCTACCGCTTCTAAGCGTAGTCGAATATTTGGGGAATGGTTAATCCTGCTGCAATTTGTAGCGGATTTTTCGTGACGTAACGTCTCCTCGATGCAAAACGCCCCGGCGGAAGTCCTGCCGGGGCGTCGTTTTTTTGTCTCAGGGTTTTCCCGTACCCGCCATCGCACGGGACGGGTCGCTACGCGATGTCGTCCAGCGCATCGGGGCCGATCAGGTCGATCCGGTCCGTGCAGACCGCATCGACGCCCCAGCGCACGAGTTCGCGCGCCCTTGCGAGATCGTTGACCGTGTAGACCAGGATGCGCAGCCCGGCCGCCTTGATCGCGCGCACGAGCGGTTCGTCGAGCGCCTTGTGGCTCGCATGCAACGATACGCAGCCGAGCGCGCCGACGACCTGCGCGTGCCAGTCGTCCGGCACCGCCTCGTACAGCATCCCGCGCGGCAGCGCCGGTGCGCTTGTGCGCGCCTGTTGCAGTGCGTCGAACGAGAACGACGACAGCAGCGGCGGCACGGCCGCGCCGTGCCAGTACGCGGCCGCATCGGCCGCCACCCGCCGCCCCGTATCGCGCTCGCGGCCCGCGCACGGCTTGATCTCGACGTTCGCCGCCAGCCCGTGCGCGATGCAGCGCGCCGCCGCCGCCTCGAGCGTCGGCATCCGCTCCCCCGCGAAACGCGCGTCGAACCAGGCGCCGGCGTCGAGCGCGGCCAGCGCCGCGTAGCGCATGCCCGCTGCCGGCCCGCTGCCGTTCGACGTGCGGTCGACCGTGTCGTCGTGCAGCAGGAAGCTCACGTCGTCGGCGGACAGCTTCGCGTCGAACTCGACCATCCGGTGACCGCGCCGCGCGCCTTCGTCGAACGCGGCGAGCGTGTTCTCCGGCGCGAGCGTGCCGCCGCCGCGATGGGCGACGACGCGCGGATAAGGCCAGTCGGTACGGAAAGTCATCGTGCGCCTCTCAGCGGGTTCGTCAGGGTCAGCCGGCACGCTTGCCGGTCTCGGGATCGAAGAAGTGCAGCCGATGCGCGGGCAGCGCGGCGGCCAGCGCCGTGCCGCGCGCTGGACGATCCGCGTGCGGCAGGCGCACCGCGACGTCGTGGTTGCCCCAGCGGCCGTGCGCGAGGTTGTCCGCGCCGAGCAGCTCGCACGAGTCGACCGGCAGCGTCGCCTGCGCGACACCCGGCTGCGGCGTCATGTGCTCCGGCCGCACGCCGAGCACCCATTCGCGTCCCGTGGCGATCACGGTGCCGATGCCGGGCGCGCCGGCAACCGGCAGCGCCGGGCCGCCGCCCGCGACCGTGAACGTCGCGCCGTCGTCGGACAGCCGGCCGTGCATCAGGTTCATCGCCGGCGAGCCGATGAAGCCCGCGACGAACACCGTCGCCGGCTTCTCGTACACGTCGACCGGCGCGCCGATCTGCTCCGCATAACCGCGGTTCATCACGATCACGCGCTGTGCAAGCGTCATCGCCTCGATCTGATCGTGCGTCACGTACACGCTCGTCGTCGCGAGCCGCGCATGGAGCCGCTGGATCTCCAGCCGCATCTGCACGCGCAGCTTCGCGTCGAGGTTCGACAGCGGCTCGTCGAACAGGAACACCGACGGCTCGCGCACGATCGCGCGCCCCATCGCGACGCGCTGCCGCTGGCCGCCCGACAGCTCGCGCGGCCGCCGCGCGAGCAGCGGCTCGAGTTCGAGGATCTTCGCGGCCGCGGCCACCCGCGCGTCGATCGTCGCGCGCTCGATGCCGCGGATCTTCAGCCCGTAGCCCATGTTCTGCGCAACCGTCATGTGCGGATACAGCGCGTAATTCTGGAACACCATCGCGATGTCGCGATCCTTCGGCTCCAGCGCGTTGACCACGCGCTCGCCGATCGCGATCTCGCCGTCCGTCACCGTCTCGAGCCCCGCGATCATCCGCAGCAGCGTCGACTTGCCGCAGCCCGACGGGCCGACCAGCACGATGAATTCGCCGTCGGCGATCTCCACGTCGATGCCATGCAGCACATGCTGCTTGCCGTCGTAGGATTTCCTGACGCCCTTCAAGCTCAGCGCAGCCATACCTGGTCCTTCTCCCGGTTACCGTCCGTGGTTCATTTCTCGGAATCGACGAGGCCGCGCACGAACCAGCGCTGCATCGCCAGCACGACGACGAGCGGCGGAATCATCGCCAGCAGCGTCGCCGCCATTACGTATTGCCACTCGGTCGCGGCGTCGCCGCTCGCGATCATCGTCTTGATGCCCACCACCGCCGTCGACAGCGACGCCTCCGTCGTGATCAGGATCGGCCACAGATACTGGTTCCAGCCGTAGATGAACGTGATCACGAACAGCGCCGCGATGCTCGTCTTCGACAGCGGCAGCACCACGTCCCAGAAAAAGCGCAGCGGCCCCGCGCCGTCGATGCGCGCGGCGTCCATCAGTTCGTCGGGCAGCGTCATGAAGAACTGGCGGAACAGGAACGTCGCGGTCGCCGACGCGATCAGTGGCAGCGAAAGCCCCGCGTATGTATTCGTCAGGTGCAGCGTCGACACGACCTGCACGGTCGGGAAGATCCGCACCTCGACCGGCAGCATCAGCGTGATGAAGATCAACCAGAACGCGGTGTTGCGGAACGGAAAGCGGAAATAGACGATCGCGTACGCGGACAGGATCGACACCGCGATCTTGCCGACCGCGATCCCGAGCGCCATCACGAGGCTGTTGACGAGCAGCCGGCCGAACGGCGCCGTCGTGCCGCCGCTGCCGTGCCCCCAGATGTAAGCGATGTTCTCCAGCAGGTGTGTGCTCGGCACCAGCGACAGCGGGATCGTGAACACTTCCTGCGCGTTCATCGTCGCCGCACAGAACGCGACGTAGACCGGAAACACGATCAGCACGACGCCCGCGATCAACACCGCGTGGCAGAACAGGTCGAAGCCCTTGCGATTTTCGATCATGCGTATTGCACCCTTCGTTCGACGAAGCGGAACTGGATCACCGTCAGGCCGACGACGATGATCATCAGCACGACCGACTGCGCGCCCGAACTGCCGATGTCGAGGCCCTGGAAGCCCTCCGTGAAGATCTTGTAGATCAGCGTTTTCGTGCTTTGCGCGGGGCCGCCGGCGGTGGCCGCGTCGATCACCGGGAACGTGTCGAAGAACGCGTAGACGAGGTTCACGACCAGCAGGAAGAAGCTCGTCGGCGACAGCAGCGGCAGCACGATGTTGAAGAAGCGCCGCACCGGCCCGGCGCCGTCGATCGCCGCCGCCTCGATCAGCGAGCGCGGAATCGCCTGCAGCCCCGCGTAGAAGAACAGGAAGTTGTAGCTCACCTGCTTCCACACCGACGCGAGCACGACGAGAAACATCGCCTGGCCGCCGTTCAGTGCGTGATTCCAGACGATGCCGCCTTTCGCGAGCGCATAGGTGACGAGCCCGATGCTCGGGTTGAACAGGAACGCCCACAGCACGGCCGCGATCGTCGGCGCGACCGCGTACGGCCAGATCAGCAGCGTGCGGTACACGCGCGCGCCGCGGATCACGCGGTCGGCGCACGCGGCGAGCAGCAGCGACACGACGAGCCCGCTGACCGTGACGAGCGAGCTGAACACCAGCGTCGTGCGGAACGAGTCGAGGTACAGCGGATCGGCGAACAGGTGCGTGAAGTTCGCGAAGCCGACGAATTCACTCGACGTGCCGAATGCATCCTGCATCTGCGTCGACTGCCACAGCGCGACGCCGGCCGGCCACAGGAAGAATACGGCGGTGATCGCGAGCTGCGGCGCGATGAGCAGGTACGGCAGCAGGCTCGCGCCGAAACGGGAACGGGATTGCATCGCGGGCATCCGGTCAGACGAAACGGGAAAGGAACCGCGCCGCCGGCCCCCCGCTCGCATATGCGACGCGGCGGCCGGCGGCACGAACGCGATGCGGGATCAGCCGCCCGACTTCTCGAAGCGGCGCAGCAGCTCGTCGCCGCGCGAGGCCGCCGAATCGAGCGCGTCCTTCGGCGACTTCTTCTGCGCCCAGACCTGCTCCAGTTCCTCGTCGACGACCGTGCGGATCTGCGGCATGTTGCCGAGACGCAGCCCCTTCGTGTAGGGCAGCGGCGGCTTGTTCATCATCTGCTTGATCGCAGTTTCCGCGCTCGGGTTCTTCGCATAGAAGCCCTGCTGGCGCGTGAGGTCGTACGCGGCCGTCGTGACCGGCAGGTAGCCGGTTTCCTGGTGCCACTTCGCGGCGATCGGCGGCGAGGCCAGAAACGCGAGGAATTTCGCGACGCCCTTGTAGGTCGCCGGATCCTTGCCGCCCAGCACCCACAGGCTCGCGCCGCCGATGATCGCGTTCTGCGGCGCGCCCTTCACGTTCGCGTCGTACGGCATCATGCCGGTGCCGTAGCTGAACTTCGCGAACTTCTGCACGTTCGCGAGCGCGCCCGACGACGTCGTCAGGATCCCGCAGTCGCCGCTGTAGAACTTCGCGGACGCTTCGTCCTTGCGACCCGCATACGTGAACGTGCCGTCCTTCTGCATCTGCTGCAGGAACGCGATGTGCGCGATCTGCTGCGGCTTGTTGAATTCGAGCACCGCGTCGGTGCCGTCGAAGCCGTTGTTGCGGCTCGCGAACGGCAGCGCATGCCACGCGCTGTAGTTCTCGAGCTGGATCCAGCCTTGCCAGCCGGTCGTGAAGCCGCACGTCATCCCGGACTTGCGCAGCTTCTCCGCGGCGGCCTGCACGTCGGCCCACGTCTTCGGCGGCTGGTTCGGATCGAGCCCGGCCTTCTTGAACGCATCCTTGTTGTAGTACAGCACCGGCGTCGAGCTGTTGAACGGCATCGACACGAGATGGCCCGTCTTCGCATCGCTGTAGTAGCTCGCGATGGTCGGCACGAACGCCTTTTCGTCGAGCGGCACGCCGGCCTGCTTGAACACGTCGTACACCGGCACGACGGCCTTCTTCGCCTGCATCATCGTCGCGGTGCCGACTTCGTAGACCTGGAGGATCGCCGGCGCGTTGCCGCTGCGATAGGCAGCGATGCCCGCCGCGAGGGCCTGGTCGTAAGTGCCCTTGAACACCGGCACGATCTTGTAGTCGCTCTGCGATGCGTTGAACTGCGTGGCGAGTTCATTCACGCGCTCGCCCAGCGCCGACTCCATCGCATGCCAGAACTGGATCTCCGTCACGGCGAACGCCGCATGCTGCACACCGAACATCAACGCGCCGCCCAGCGCGATCGAGCGAATCATGGTCCCCGCGGGCTTCTTCTTCATCGACCTCTCTCCTATGAAAACGTTACCAACAGCGTGTGCAACATTCCCGTCGCCATTGAACCGGCGAAGTCTAGTGATCGTTTGTGACAGTCAGTTGTCGTTGATGACGAACAGGCGCTGATATTCCTTCAGCGCGAAGCGGTCGGTCATGCCGGCGATGTAGTGCGCGACGAGGCGCGGCTGCTGCGCGTCGTCGTCCGACTGGTACGGCGGCGGCAGCAGGCGCGGATCGTCGATGAACGCGTCGAACAGCCCGGTGACGACGCGCTGCGCCTTGTTCGCCATGCGCATCACCTTGTAGTGGCGATACAGGTTCTTGAAGAGGAAACGCTTGAGGGCGGCCGCCTGCGCGGCGATCGCCTCGCTGTGCGCGACGAGCTGCGGCGCGGCGCGCACGTCGTCGAGCGACGCGGGTGCGACGCGCGCGAGATTGCGCGTGGTCTCGTCGATCAGGTCGACGATCAGCGTGTTGATGATGCGGCGCACCGTCTCGTGGACGAGGCGGCGGCCTTCCAGATGCGGGAATTCGGCGAGCGCGGCGTCGTAGTGGCGCTGCCACAGCTCGACTTCGGCGAGCTGCTCGATCGTGATCAGGCCGGAGCGCAGGCCGTCGTCGACGTCGTGGTTGTTGTACGCGATTTCGTCCGCGATGTTCGCGAGCTGCGCTTCCAGCGACGGCTGGCGGCCCTGCAGGAAGCGCTCGCCGAGCGCGCCGAGCTTGCGCGCGTTCTCGCGCGAGCAGTGCTTGAGGATGCCTTCGCGCGTCTCGAAGCACAGGTTCAGGCCGTTGAACGCGCCGTAATGCTCCTCGAGTTCATCGACCACGGCCAGGCTCTGCAGGTTGTGCTCGAAGCCGCCATGCTCGCGCATGCACGCGTTCAGCGCGTCCTGCCCGGCATGGCCGAACGGCGTATGACCGAGATCGTGCGCGAGCGAGATCGCTTCGACGAGATCCTCGTTGAGCCGCAGGTTGCGCGCGACCGAACGCGCGATCTGCGCGACTTCGAGGCTGTGCGTGAGGCGCGTGCGGAACAGGTCGCCCTCGTGATTGACGAAGACCTGCGTCTTGTATTCGAGCCGGCGGAACGCGGTGGAATGAACGATGCGGTCGCGGTCGCGCTGGAACTCGGTGCGCGCCGCCGGCGGTGTTTCGTGATGGCGGCGGCCGCGCGACTGCGACGCGTGGGCGGCATACGGAGCGAGATGGGCTTCCAGCGCCGCCAGCGTCGGCGGCTCGGCCAGCGCCGCGACGGATGCGCGGCCGGCTTTGGACGGTTTGCTGCTGGATGTCTCGCTCACGTCTCCTCCATGTCAGGGGCGCCGGGGCATCCGGGGCGCCGTTACCGGGTCGTCTGCGCCAGCGTGGCGAACACGGCTTCGTCGGGCGCCTGGGTGATCAGCGTATCGCCGAATCGCTTCAGCAGGATGAACTTGATCGCACCGGCTTCGGCCTTCTTGTCGACGCGCATCAGGTCCATGTAGCGCGCATCGCCGAGCGCCGGCCCGCGGACCGGCAGGTGCGCGGCGGCGATCACCGCATCGAGCCGCTGCCGCGACGCTTCGTCGAGAAGGCCGAGCCGCACCGACAGGTCGCCCGCCATCACCATCCCGCAGCCGACCGCTTCGCCGTGCAGCCACTCGCCGTAGCCGAGCCCGGCCTCGATCGCATGACCGAACGTATGGCCGAAATTCAGGATCGCGCGCAGCCCGCCTTCGCGTTCGTCGGCCGCGACCACGCTCGCCTTGATCTCGCACGAGCGCTTCACCGCATGCGCGAGCGCGGCCGGCTCGCGGCGGTTCAGCGCATCGACGTTCGCCTCGATCCAGTCGAAGAATGCCGCATCGGCGATCGCGCCCGTCTTGATGACCTCGGCCACGCCGGCCGCCAGCTCGCGATCGGGCAGCGTGGTCAGCGCGCCGATATCGGCGATCACGGCCTGCGGCTGATAGAACGCGCCGATCATGTTCTTGCCGAGCGGGTGGTTGATGCCCGTCTTGCCGCCGACCGACGAATCGACCTGCGACAGCAGCGTCGTCGGCACCTGGATGAACGGCACGCCGCGCATGTAGCAGGCGGCGGCGAAGCCGGTCATGTCGCCGATCACGCCGCCGCCGAGTGCGACGAGCGTCGTCTTGCGGTCGGCGCGCTCGGTCAGCAGGCCGTCGAAGATCAGGTTCAGCGTTTCCCAGTTCTTGTAGGCTTCGCCGTCCGGCAGCACGACCGTCGACACGCGCTTGCCGAGCGGCGCGAGCGCCGCGCGCAGCGCGTCGCCGTAGAGCGGATCGACCGTCGTGTTCGTAACGATCGTGACCGACGAACCGGTGATGTGAGGAGCGAACAGCTCGGTGCGGCCGATCAGGCCGGCACCAATGTGAATCGGGTAGGCGCGGTCGCCCAGATCGACGTTGACGGTAATCATGCTTGTAGCGGCTTGGCGACGACGCCTGCCAGTTCGAGTTGCATCAGCACCATGTTGACGAGGCCGTTGACCGACGGACGGCCGGTCTCGATGATGAAGTCCGCGCATTCGCGGTACAGCGGATCGCGGACTTCGTAGAGCGCTTCGAGACGCGCCTTCGGATCGTCGGTCTGCAACAGCGGGCGGTTCTTGTCCTTGCGCGTGCGCAGCCACAGATCGTGCGGATTGGCGCGCAGATAGATGACGATGCCGTTGCCTTTCAGGCAATCGCGATTTTCGGGGCGCAGCACCGCCCCGCCGCCCGTCGCGAGCACGATGTTCTCGCGCTGCGTCAGATCGGCGATCACCTGCGATTCGCGATCGCGAAACCCGGCCTCGCCCTCCATCTCGAAGATCACCGGAATGCGCGCACCCGTGCGGGCCTCGATTTCGTGGTCGGAGTCGAAGAACGTCCTGTCGAGCCGGCGCGCGACCGCACGGCCCACGGTGGTCTTACCCGCTCCCATAAGGCCGACGAAAAATACGTTTGCGTGTGGGTCCCGCGCTTGCAACGGCTTCCTCTGCTTGAATCTTGCTGGTGTGTGGCGCAGCTTACTGGCAAAGCGGCTGCCTTGTCGAGCCTGCGCCACCGGCTTCCGGCCCCGTTTTTCCCGCATCTGCGTCGCCCGCGCCGGCCATTTCGCAACGCGCGCCGACGACCGTCGGCGTGATGAAGACGACCAGTTCGTTGCGCTGGTCGCGCCGCGCGCGGTGCCGGAAAAGCGCGCCCAGAACCGGTATTTTGCCCAAGAGCGGCACCCGCGTCACATCGTCCCGGTTCAGCTGCTCGTAAATCCCGCCGATGGCGACCGTTCCGCCGTCCTCGACCTCGACGCGCGTCTGGACGTGCTTCGTATGAATCGCAGGGCCGGCCGCCGTCGGCTCGCCGATGCTGTCCTTCGTCACGTCCAGGTCGAGCACGACGCGCCCGTCGGGTGTGATCTGCGGCTCGACCTCGAGCTTCAACGTCGCGCGGCGGAACTGCACGCCGCTCACGCCGTTGCCGACTTTCGCCTGGTACGGCAGCTCCGAGCCCTGCTCCACGATCGCCTTCACGCGGTCGGCCGTCACCACGCGCGGGCTCGAAACGATCTGGCCCCGCCCCTGCGCCTCGAGCGCGCTCAATTCGACGTCGAGCACGCGGCTGAGCGGCGCGGCGAACAACGTGAAGCCGGCCGTCGCCGCCTCGAAGCCGCCGAGCGGTCGCGCGGCCAGGTCGAGCGCGTTGCGCGTGTCCGTCGCGGTCGCCGCCCCGTCGGCTGCGGGAGCCCGCCCCTGGGCGCGCAGCGCGACGCGTGCGCCGAGGTTGCGCGAGAACCCCTGCTCGCCCTCGACGATGCGCGCCTCGATCCGGACCTGCCGCGACGGCCGGTCGATCGCGTCGATCAGGCCCGCGATCTGCTCGATGCGCGGCGCCAGATCGGTGACGAACAACAGGTTCATGCGCGGATCGGCCGCCGCGGCGCCGCGCTTCGACAGCAGGCGCTGGCCGGTCGCCCCGGCCAGCAGCCGCTGCACGTCCTGCGCACGCGGGTAATGCAGCACGAAGGTTCGGCTCGCGAGCGGCTCCAGCTCGGCCGCGCGTGCGTGCGTTTCGAAGCGCTCGCGCTCCCGCGCGGCGACTTCGGCCGCCGGTGTGACCCAGATCACGTTGCCGCGCCGGGACATCGCCAGCCCATGCGTATCGAGCAACGTATCGAACACATCGCGCCAGCGGACATTGTTCAGACGTAATGTCACGGTACCGCGCACCTGCTCGCCCACGATGATGTTCAGCCCGGTGAATCGCGCGAGCGCGTCGAATGCGGCGGCGAGCCCGGCGCCCTGCAGATTCAGCGAGATTCGCCGCGCGTCGTCTGCATCGCCGGGGTGCCGCGCCGCGGCGTCGCTCATGCGCGTCGGTGGAGGCAATGGAATCGGCGGCCCTTCCAGCTGGGGCACCGGTGCCGTAGTGTTCGCCTGAAGCGCCGCACGCGCCGCCTGGTCGAACGGCAGTCGACCATCGTGCGCGGGCGCGCCACCGCCCACGTCGTCCAGGCCGTCGGGCGCGCCCAGCGGCAGCGGCGTGTCCTCGGCATACGCCCGAAGCGATCCGATCGGCCAGCCGGCCGGCGGCAAAGGCGGTAGCGCCGCGTCCACGGCTGCCACGCTCGATCCAGCCCAGAATGTGATCACCCACCATCCATACTTCGTCATGAGCGGTCTCCGTCGTCCACGACGAACCGACGTGCGCCATCGGCCGTCGCGACCGTCACGGCACCGGCATCGACGCTCACCACACGCGACACCCCGAACGCCTCGCCCGGCGCAACGGTCGCGAATACGCCATCGCCGGCGTCGAACAGCGCGAGCCCCGTGCGTCCGTCACGAATGGTGCCGGCCAGGCGCGGCGTCATGTCGTTGGCGACCGTCGGCGAACCGGCGCCGCCGAATGGATCGTCGCTCGGTGCACCGGCGAGCACGGCCTCGGCGCCATCTTGAACCCGGGCCCCCGACAGCGCCGGAAACACGTCGATCGTCATGTCCACCCGCAGCGCGGCCGATTTTCTCTCGACACGCAGCCCCGACGGCACCACCAGCGCGGGAAAACTCGCCAACCCGCCCATCAGGCGCAGCAGCGCCGGAAAACCGCCATCCGCGACGATGTGCACCGTGCGCCGGCCCTCCGGCGCCGCATCGTCAGTGCGCCGCGGTTCGATCAACACAACCCGCAGTCCGCTTCCTCGGACCACGTCAGCCAGTTCCAGCATCAGCGCGGGCCACCCCGGCGCAAGCGGCGACCTGGCGTCGCGCCCGGCAGCCGGGGCCATATCGCGACGCGGCGGGGCGGCCGCGAGCAGCCGTTGTGCGTCGGCGGCCCGGATCCGCGCCGTTGCCAGCAATGCACGACTGCCTACGAGTCCGCTTCCATCGACGGCATTCATCAGATAAATGCCACCCGCCATCACGAACGCGAATGCCAGCGCGCAACCAACGGCGTGCACGGCGGCCGGCGACATCCGCGTCACGCGGCCAAGCCACTCGGCACCGTCAGGCATGGACCGATGCACCATCGTCGTCATGCGCCGCCTCCCGTTGCTGTCTGTCGCGCCGGCGCGTCGTGCCAGCGCACCTGCACGGAAAAACGGAACGGCACGGCCGAACCCACGAACGGCGTGGCCGAAGCCGGTGTCAGCGCACCGATGTCGAAGCGCCAGTCGTGCTGCTCGGCCGCGATCCGTGCGAGCCACCGCGCGGCCGTCCGATAACTCGTCGCGCGTGCGTCGAGCTCGGCGCCGGACGATGTCGTACGCAGTGCGTCGAGCCGGACGGTGTCGTCGCGCACCTGTGCCAGCGTCGCGAGCAGCCCCGCGACACGCCGGTACGGTGCGGTAAGCACGACCGCCCGTGCATCGCGTTGCGCGAGATCGGCTGCCGCGCCGGCGGTGCGCCGTGCGGCATCGATCTGCGGCTGCAATTGCCGCAGCCGCGCCTCCACTCGCGTGCGCTCGGCGTCTACGCGCCATCTCCACGCTGTCGTCGCCCCTGTCCAGATACAGGCCCCGATTGCGCCGAGCACGATCGCCGCCCCGCATTGCGTGGCACGGCGCCGCCGCAGCGCCTGCGCCAGCCGCGCGCGGTACGGCAGCAGATTGAAGCCGCCGAGCGCGGCGTGGCTGGCGGCGGCCCGGCCGAACCGCATATCGACCATCATTCCCACACCCCGCGCAGCGCCAGCCCAACCGCGAGTGCAAACGCCGGACCGCCCGGCGCGCCGGCGGCCTTGCGCGGCAGCCCGTCCCATCCAGTGCAGTCGAACGGCACCACGGCCGCCCCGAGCGCATCGCCGATATCGGCAGCCGACGTGCCGCAGCGGCCGATGCAGCGCTCGTCGCCGGCCACGAGCACACAGCGCACCGGCTCGAATGCGCACTGGCGCAATGCGTCAGGCAACGCCGCCTGCACGTCGCCGGACAGCGCGAGCACCGGCGCGGCGATTGCGCCGTCAATCCGCCAGCCGCGCACGCCCGTGTCGCTGAACCAGAACGCGGCATACGGGCCGTGCGCGTCGGGCTCGAACTGCGCGGCATAGCGCAACGCGCGCAGCGCGGCAGCCGACTGGCCGTCGACAGCCGTCAGATCGATGCCGGCCTGCGCGGCCACGTCGATCCGCCGCTCGAGCAATACCTGCGGCGCCACGGCGACCGCAATCTCGCCCGGGCACGCATCGTCGTCCTGCCGCCAGTCGAACGCGAGGTTGTCGGGTGCCAGCCCCGAGATTCGTTCGGCCGCCTGCCGGGCGGCATCCGCGACGTCGTCGCGCCCGGCCAGATCAAGCGTCGCCGTCTGCATCTCGTCATCGCGCAGCGCCATCACGCCGCGCGCTTCGCAGCACACGCCCGCCGCCGACAGCCGCGACACGGCCGCCGCCAACGCACGTGCGACCGCTGCCCAGCGCGCGTCCTCCGGCCCGCCCGCCAGTCCGACCGGCTCCCGCTCGAGTCCTTCGACCCGCACATCCGCAGCCCGGCCGCGCCGGCTCAGCACGGCCACCCTCACCTCGTTCGCCCCGACGTCGATGCCCGTCGAACGGTGCCTGCCCGGCGCGAACCGCGCCGCCCATCGTCCTGCCATCCCAGCCTCCCGCGATCGTTGCGGCCCACGCCGCGTTTCCGAGGCCTGATTCTGCAAAGCGGCGCACGCGCCCGACAGTCGGCCGGACGGCCAGTCGTGGCACGGAGCGGCCGCATGGACGCCATACTGGCGGCACCGCGATCCGTCGTGCTCCGGCGGACGTCCCCCCGCGTCGAGGACCGTCTTACCGGGCAGCTATAATCGCGGGACTGTTTTCCGGTATGCCTATGCAATCCACGTCTCCTACGTCCCCGCCTCCCGCGCCCGAGCCGAAGAAGCGGTCCTGGTGGCTGAAAGTCCTGATCGGCCTCGCTGCGATGTGCGTGGCCCTCGTCGTGGCCGGCGGCCTCGTGCTCGGCTATGCGCTCGTCGTCGCGTGGCCGAACATGCCGTCGCTCGACGCGCTGACCGACTATCGTCCGAAGGTACCGCTGCGGATCTACACGTCGGATCACGTGCTGATCGGCGAATTCGGCGAGGAACGCCGCGACATCGTCCATTTCAAGGACGTGCCCGACTCGCTCAAGAAGGCGATCCTCGCGATCGAGGACGCGCGCTTCTACGATCACGGCGGCGTCGACCTCACCGGCATCGCCCGCGCCGGCTTCGTCGCGCTGACGAACGGCCATGCGTCGCAGGGCGCGAGCACGATCACGATGCAGGTCGCGCGCAACTTCTTCCTGTCGAGCGAAAAGACCTACACGCGCAAGATCTACGAGATGCTGCTCGCGTACCGGATCGAGCGCGCGCTGACGAAGGATCAGATTCTCGAGGTCTACATGAATCAGATCTATCTCGGTCAGCGCGCGTACGGCTTCGCGAGCGCCGCGCGAGTCTATTTCGGCAAGGATCTGAAGGACATCACGCTCGCGGAAGCGGCGATGCTCGCGGGGCTGCCGAAGGCGCCGTCCGCGTACAACCCGGTCGTCAATCCGAAGCGCGCGAAGGTGCGCCAGGAATACATCCTGCAACGGATGCTCGAGCTGAACTTCATCACGCGCGAGCAGTACGACGAAGCCGTCGCGCAGCCGCTCGTCGTCAAGGGCGCGGGCCGCGAGTTCAGCGTGCACGCCGAGTACGTGGCGGAAATGGTCCGCCAGATGATGTACGCGCAGTACCGCGAGGAAACCTACACGCGCGGCTTCAACGTCGTCACGACGATCGACTCCGCCGACCAGCAGGTCGCATACACCGCGCTGCGCAAGGGCATCATGGATTACGAGCGCCGCCACGGCTATCGCGGGCCGGAAGGCTTCATCGAGCTGCCGGCCGGCGCCGACGACCGCGAGCAGGCGATCGACGATGCGCTGCTCGAGCACCCCGACAACGGCGAACTGGTCGCGGCGGTCGTCACCGCTGCAACTCCTCGCCAGATCACCGTCGCCTTCATCGACGGCAGCAGCACGACGATCGAAGGCGACAACCTGCGCTTCGCGTCGGGCGCGCTGTCGGCCAGCGCGCAGCCGAACCGCCGCATCCGGCCGGGCGCGATCGTGCGGGTCGTGAAGAACGACGCAGGCAAGTGGGCGATCACGCAGTTGCCGCAGGTCGAAGGTGCGTTCATCTCGATCGTCCCGCAGGACGGCGCGATCCGCTCGCTCGTCGGCGGCTTCGACTACAACAAGAACAAGTTCAACCACGTCACGCAGGCGTGGCGGCAACCCGGTTCGTCGTTCAAGCCGTTCATCTACTCGGCGTCGCTCGACAAGGGCCTCGGGCCGGCCACGGTGATCAACGACGGCCCGCTATATTTCAGCGCCGCGGAAACCGGCGGCCAGCCGTGGGAGCCGAAGAACTACGGCGGCGGCTTCGAGGGCCCGATGTCGATGCGCACCGCGCTGCAGCGCTCGCGCAACCTCGTGTCGATCCGGATCCTGAACCACATCGGCACGAAGTACGCGCAGCAGTACATCACGCGCTTCGGCTTCGACGCCGAGCGCCATCCGGCCTATTTGCCGATGGCGCTTGGCGCGGGCCAGGTCACGCCGTTGCAGATGGCCGGCGCGTACTCGGTGTTCGCGAACGGCGGCTTCCGCGTGAATCCGTATCTGATCGCAGAAGTGACCGATCCGAACGGCGCGATCGTCGCCCGCGCGCAGCCGCTCATCGCCGAGCAGAACGCGCCGCGCGCAATCGACGCGCGCAACGCGTATGTGATGAACAGCCTGCTGCAGAGCGTCGCGCAGCGCGGCACGGGCGCGCGCACCAACGTGCTGAAGCGCACCGACCTCGCCGGCAAGACCGGTACGACGAACGATTCGCACGACGCGTGGTTCGCCGGCTACCAGCACACGCTCGCGGCGATCGCGTGGATCGGCTACGACAACCCGCGCAGCCTCGGCGATCGCGAAACCGGCGGCGGCCTGTCGCTGCCGGTCTGGATCGACTATATGGGCGCTGCGCTGAAGGGCGTGCCGGAGTTCAAGCCGACGATGCCGGACGACGTCGAGGCGCTCGGCAGCGAGCTGTACTTCACCGAGTTCACGCCGGGGCACGGCTTCGTGTCGACGGTCGGCGTGCCGCAGGCGCCGGCGGTGCAGAACACCGACGAACCCGTGCCGCACGTCGACGAGCAGGAGAAGCAGGACATCATGAACCTGTTCCGCGGCCATTGACACGAACGGCCCGAGCAAGAAAAAAGCGCCCCGCGGGGCGCTTTTTTCTTGTGCTTCGTCCGGCGAATCGGATGCCCGGCCGAGCGAGTGCGGGGACGTTACGCGCCGAACGTGATCGGCAGGCCGGCCTGCTGCGTCGCGTAGTCGGTGAGCGCCGCGAAGAACTCGGTGCCGGTACGCGTATCGCGCCATTCACCGTCCACGAAACGGTAATGGAATCCGCCCGCCTTCGCGGCGATCCACAGTTCCTTCATCGGCGGCTGGAGATTGATGATGATCTTCGAGCCGTTCTCGAACGTCAGCGTCAGCACGCTGCCGTTGCGCTCCAGATCGATGTCGTGATCGCCGTCGTTCGCGGCATCCACGGTACGCTCGACGGCCGCCAGCACGGCCTCGGCACGGGCCAGGTATTCAGTATCGGACATGCTAAACTCTATCGGTTAAATTGTTCAGGGACGATCATGCGAGTCGTTTTCCGGATGAGCGCGATTGTAGCGGCTTTGGCGATAGTTGCCGGCTGCGGTCAAAGCGGCCCGCTCTATCTGCCCACTGTGCCGCCGTTGCCGGCGAAGCCCATCCAGCAACAGGACACGCCGCCGTCGGACGTCACGCCGACCGACGAAAACGCGTCGTCCGAGAGCATTCCCGATTCTTCCGGCACGCCGCTCACGCTGTCGCCGGAGCTGTCGAGCGATGCGTCGAGGGCCGCGACACCCGCATCCGGCCCGGCTACCGCGCAGTAATCGCACATCGCCGCTCGCGCGGTTCGTTCGCAACAAAGGCGATGACTTCCCGTCATCGCCTTTTGTTTTTTTCAGGCCCGCAGCGTCATGCACGGATGCGCCGCCAGCCCCATTCAAGCATCCGCCAGCCGAGCAGCACCGCGACGATCGTCGCATAGAGCTTCGGCTGCGCAAGATCGTGCTTGCCGGCCCTCATCCACCAGAAATGCAGCACGCCGAACAGCGCAATCGCATAGATTGCGCGATGCAGCGTCGCCCAGTGACGGCCGAGCCGGCGCACCATCGCGCGCGGCGACGTCGCGGCCAGCGGAATCAGCAGCACGAACGCGGCGAAGCCGATCGTGATGAACGGACGCTTGCCGACGTCCTTCAGGATCGCGACCACGTCGAACCACTTGTCGAACCACAGGTACGTCGTGAAATGCAGCGTCGCGTAAAAGAACGCGAACAGGCCGATCATCCGGCGAAAGCGCAGCAACGCCGGGACGCCCGTCACACGCCGAAGCGGCGTGACGGCGAGCGTGACGCAGAGCATCACCAGCGTCCAGCGGCCCGTCGAGCGCGTGATGAACTCGATCGGGTTCGCGCCGAGCCGGTCGGTCAGCCCGAACAGCACGAGACGTGCAAGCGGATAGAGGCCGGCCGCGAACACCAGCACCTTGGCGGGGCCGAGCCAGCGCGGCGAGGCGGTACGCACCGCGCCAGCCCCGGCGACACCGGGGGCAGCCGTGCGCGTGGCGGACGCGCGCGCGGGCGTCAGCGTCGAAGAAGGAGTGTCGTTTCTCACCGGCGCACTCAGAAGTTCTTTTTCAGGTCCATGCCCTGATACATCGACGCGACGAGATCGCCGTAGCCGTTGAACATCAGCGTCTTGCGCTTAGGCGTGAAGAAGCCGTCCTCGCCGATCCGGCGCTCGGTCGCCTGGCTCCAGCGCGGGTGATCGACGTTCGGGTTCACGTTCGAATAGAAGCCGTATTCGTTCGACGCATACGTGTTCCAGCTCGTCTTCGGCTGCTTGTCGACGAAGCGGATCTTCACCAGCGACTTCGCGCTCTTGAAGCCGTACTTCCACGGCACGACGATCCGCACCGGCGCGCCGTTCTGGTTCGGCAGCACCTGGCCGTACACGCCCATCGTCAGTAGCGTCAGCGGGTTCATCGCCTCGTCCATCCGAAGCCCTTCCGAGTATGGCCAATCGAGCACCGGCGCCGACAGCCCCGGCATCTGCGACGGATCGGCCAGCGTGATGAACTGCACGTATTTCGCGTTGCCGGTCGGCTGCACGCGCTTGATCAGCTCGGACAGCGGCACGCCGATCCAAGGAATCACCATCGACCATCCTTCGACGCAACGCAGCCGGTACACGCGCTCCTCGAGCGGTGCGAGCTTCAGCAGTTCGTCGAGATCGAACACCTTCGGGTGCAGCACCTCGCCCTCGACGCTCACGCGCCACGGGCGCGGCCGCAGCGTGCCCGCGTTCTGGGCCGGGTCGCTCTTGTCGGTGCCGAATTCGTAGAAGTTGTTGTAGGACGTGATGTCCTTGAACGGCGTCACCTTGTCGGCCGCGACGAACCTCGGATTGGTTTTCGCCACGAGCTTCGCGGCCCGTGCGTCCGGCGACGCATAGGCTGCGAACGCCGCTCCGCTGCCGCCGAACAGGCCGCCCGCCGCCGCCAGGCCGGCGGCCTGCAATACGCGCCGCCGGTTCTCGAACACCGCGCGCGGCGTAATCTGGCTCTGCGCGATATCACCGCCGGTCAGTACGGTGCGCAAAGAGTGTTTGATCCACATCGTGCTGCTCCTCCTGCATGCGCGGTGCGCACGCTTCATGAGCGTTCGACCCGGCCCGCCCTGCGCCGTTCGACGCCCGGCCTCGTCCGCCCGTTACAAAAGAAAACCGCCGGGCACGCAGTGCGCCGGCGGTCTTTTGTCGGACCAACGTCGGAAATCTTACAGCTTGCCGTAGCTGTGCAGCCCGGACAGGAACATGTTGACGCCGAGGAACGCGAACGTCGTCACGAGCAGGCCCGTGAGCGCCCACCAGGCGGCGACCGCGCCGCGCAGGCCCTTCATCAGGCGCATGTGCAGCCAGGCCGCGTAGTTGAGCCACACGATCAGCGCCCAGGTTTCCTTCGGGTCCCAGCTCCAGTAACCGCCCCACGCTTCAGCGGCCCACAGCGCGCCGAGGATCGTCGCGATCGTGAAGAACGCGAAACCGACCGCGATCGACTTGTACATCACGTCGTCGAGCACCTCGAGCGTCGGCAGGCGATCGGCGAGCACGCCGCGCTCCTTCATCAGGTACGCGACCGACACCATCGCCGACAGCGCGAAGCTGCCGTAGCCGATGAAGTTCGCCGGCACGTGAATCTTCATCCACCAGCTCTGCAGCGCCGGCACGAGCGGCTGGATCTGCTGCGCGTCGCGCGCGACCGAGTACCACATCAGGAAGCCGACGGCCGCGCTGATGACCAGCAGCACGAACGCGCCGAGCGAGCGCGTGCCGTAGTGGCCTTCGTAATACAGGTAAAGCAGTGCGGTGATCAGGCTGAACAGCACGAATACTTCATACAGATTCGATACCGGGATATGGCCGACGTCGGCACCGATCAGGTAGGACTCGTACCAGCGCACCATCAGGCCGGTGAAACCCATCAGCACCGCGACCCACGTCAGTTTCTGGCCGATCGCGGAGCCCGACTCCGAGCGCGCGAGCAGGCCGATCCAGTAGAAGATCGTCGCGAGCACGAACAGCGCGCTCATCCACAGGATCGCGGACTGGCTCGACAGGAAGTACTTGAGGAAGAACGCCGCGTCGGCGCGCGCGAGATCGCCCTGGTAGATCTGGATCGACAGCAGCGACAGCACCGCGATCGACGCCATCATCAGCCGCGCGGGCTTCCAGCGCCAGCCGAGTACGACAAGCGCCGGCACCGTGCCGATCATCACCGCCTTGTCGTAGTAATTCATGTGTTCGTTGTAATGCACGAACGCATAGCCCGCGCCGACCACGAGTGCCAGGGCGAACAGCCAGTCGATGATCGACAGGCGCGCGAGGAATGGACGGTCGTCGAACATCGGCGCCGGATTCGGCGCCTGGACCGGCGCCGAACGGGAAGAGGAAACTTGAGTGAGATCCATGATGTTACCGGGTGGAATTCTCGGAATCGGAACCGTCGCCGGCAGGCGGACGGGCAGTCGCGGCCGCACCGGCGGGTGCGGCGTCGCGCGGCGTGGCGCGCAAGGCGGCGCCCGCCGCGTCGCGCGTCTGCACGAATTCTTTCTCGAAATCGAAGGTCTTGCGGGCCGTGGACATCGCCATCACCACATCGACGCCCGAACCGGCGTCCTTGAGCCAGAACCACAGGCGCCGCTCGCGCACGTAGAACATCGAGAAGATGCCGGCGACCAACAGCAGGCTGCCAAGATACACCAGATTCTTGCCGGGTGCGCGCGTCAGCTGAAATACCGAAGCTTGCACCTGCTTGAAGGAGTCGAGCTGCAAATAGACCGGCGATCCGTACAAGAAGCTGTCGGATAGCGCATTGATCGCGTTCTGCACGAAGCGGATCGTGTCGGTGCCCTGCTGGGCGGCCGGCTCGCCGGCACGCTCGCGCGCGATCTGCCAGACCTCCCACATCGACCCCTCCAGCATGCGCAGCAGCAGGCTGGCCGCCTTTTCCTGCTCGGCCTTCGGCACCGAGCGGTCGATGAACGTCGCCACCGCCTGGAAGCCGCCGACCGGCTGGCCGTCGGCGCCGCGGCCGACGCTGTCGTCGCTCGCCGCAAAGAGGGTCAGCACCTTGAAGGCACTATCCTGCAGACGGCCGCGCAGCGACGCTTCGGTCGTCGGCAGCGAACGCTGCGCGAAACGTGCGGCGGCGTCGGCACGCACGGCCGGATCCTCGAGCGCGGCGCGCAGGCGCATCCATTCGCCGATCGAGTCCTGGCTGTCCGCCGGGATCCGCATGTAGCGGAACGGATCGTTCGGGCTCGCGCGCACGCCGGCGAGGAACACGCGCGTACCGCCCATGTCGACGGGCAGCATGTAGTTGTTGAATTCGCGCGCCTGGCCGTCCTTGCCGCGAATCTTGTACTGCACCGACGGGCCGATGTTGTGGAGCTGCATCGGCTTCGACGTCTTCGCGCCCGAACCGAGCCGCTCGTCGAACGCTTCCTTGAGCGACTCCGTCTTCGCGACGCCGCGCACGTCCGGCTTGCCGTTCGCGTCCGCCATGTTCTCGACGTTGATCGCGCGGAAGTCGGAAAATTCGATCGTGTCGCCATCGCTGCCCGGCATTTGCAGCGGCGCCGTACTGCCGATCGTGCCCTTCACCGCGAAGGTCTTCGCGTTGCCGCCCGTCATCGGGTAGGCCGTCATCTCCATCTGCGAGCCGCCATCCTGGAAGCTCGACTGGTAGATCGACACGCCCTTGTACGTGAACGGCTTGTTGACCTCGACGCGCGCCGGGATCTTCTGGCCCGTCTCGCGATCGATCACGACGATGTCGCTCGCGAACAGCTTCGGCATCCCCGTCGTGTAGTAGTCGACGATGAACTTGTTGAGCTGGATCGAGAACGGCAGGTCCTGGATCAGCGAACCGCTCGGCTGGTTCAGGATCGCGGTCGACACGAACTGGCCTTCCGGCACCCACGCGTAGCCGCGGAAGGTCGGGTTCGACGCCGACAACCGATGGTCGGGCGAGATCTCGCTGATCGTCGCGCTCGTGTTGACCGGGCTCTTGCCGAACATCCACATCTGGAATTTGATCGGCAGGTTGCTGTCCAGCAGGCCGCCGATACAAATCACGACGATCGCGACGTGCGCGGAGATGTAGCCCCACTTCGTCAGCGCACCTCGCTTGGCGGAGATCAGCGTCGCGCCGTCGGATTCACGCACGACATGCTTGTAGCCGGCCTTGGTGACGAACGTGGCCAGCGTGGCCGCGACGGTCGCGCGCGTGCCGGGCGCCGAGTATTCGGCCTTGTGGTGGAAGGCGCGCAGGCTGCCTTCACGGACCTTGTCCTTCCAGCTCTTCGCGTCTGCGAGCATCTTCGGCGCATTGCGGATCACGCACAGCGAGATCGACACGACGAGGAAGATCAGGATCAGCATGAACCACCACGCGCTGTACACGTTGTACAGGCCCAGCGAGCGGAAGATGTCCGCCCAGAATGGCCCAAACTGGTTCACGTAGTTCGGATACGGGTCATCCTGGGTCAGGACCGTGCCGACGATGCTCGCGATCGACAGCACCACCAGCAATGCGATCGCGAAGCGCATCGAGCTCAGCAGCTCGACCGCGCGCCTGGACGCACCTTGACCCGACTTCGACTGCAACCCCGACGTGGTAACGCTCATTCAAACTCCGACTAAGGGGAAACAGCCCCCACGCTCACTAGTATGTTCGCTGCCCCCAAGGGGGCGGTCAGCACTCTTGGGACGGCCCGACGAGTACCGACAAAAAAGGGCGAGGCAACCGCAACGGTGCGGCGCCCCACCCTTTTCTTGTTCTGACTCCGGCCACCCTTCGGGCGCCCGGTCATTCCATTCGCAACCTTCCGTTCAACGCAGGCCCGCGATGTAATCCGCGACGGCCTTGATCTCGTTGTCCGACAGACGCGATGCGATCTGATGCATCGCCTCGTTGTTGTTGCGTGCGCCGACACCCTGCTGGAACGCGGTCAACTGGGCAACCGTGTAATCGGCCCACTGCCCCGACAAACGCGGGTACTGGACCGGAATCCCCTGCCCCGTCGGCCCGTGGCAGCTCGCGCAGGCGGGCACACCCTTTTCCGCGATGCCGCCGCGATAGATCTTCTGGCCGATCGGCACGGTTGCCGCATCGCGCGCCGTGCCGAGCTTCGTCGACTGCGATCCGTAATACGCGGCGACGTTGCGCATGTCGTCCGCGCTCAACGCGCTCGCAAACCCGACCATCACCGGGTTGGTCCGAGCCGGCCCCTTCGCGCCTGGTTGGGCCTTGAAGTCGTTCAACTGCTTGACCAGATATTCGGGATGCTGGCCGGCGAGCTTCGGGAAACTGCCCGATGCGCTATTGCCGTCGGCGCCGTGACACGACGCGCAGACTTGCCCGGCAATCGCCTTGCCACGGTCCAGATCCGGCTTTGCCGCATCCGCCGCGTTTGCCTCCGCTACGAAACCTACGAACCCTGCTGCAACCTGAAGCACCATCAGAGACTTGCACAGTCGATTCATTCGCACACCCTGTTTCGTCTTGTGGGAATTTGAGGTTCTGCAAAAAACGACGTCGACCAGTCTACCGCAGAAGCTGCATAAAAGCGCGAGGCAGGCGCCCGCAGCCCTTCGGCAAAACCGGCGTATTGTACAATATCGCGCTGAAAGCTCCCGCGCCTATCGGGGCTACCCCGCCTCCACCAAGCGGCTCGCGCCGCCCCGTCCCTCCGGTTTCCCCCATGGCCTTTTTGCTCCATCAAGCCCGCTTCTACACGACCGTCAACCATCTGCGCGACCTGCCGCCGACGGTGCAACCGGAAATCGCGTTCGCGGGCCGCTCGAATGCCGGCAAATCGACGGCGATCAACGTCCTGTGCAATCAGAAGCGGCTCGCGTTCGCGTCGAAGACGCCCGGTCGCACGCAGCACATCAACTACTTCTCCGTCGGCCCGGCCGCCGAGCCCGTCGCGAACTTGGTCGACCTGCCCGGCTACGGTTACGCGGAAGTGCCGGGGGCCGCGAAGGCCCACTGGGAAATGCTGCTGTCGTCCTATCTCGCGACGCGTTCGCAGCTCTGCGGCCTGATCCTGATGATGGATTCGCGCCGCCCGCTGACCGACCTCGATCGCCGGATGATCGAGTGGTTCGCGCCGACCGGCAAGCCGATCCACACGCTGCTGACGAAGTGCGACAAATTGACGCGCCAGGAAAGCATCAACGCGCTCCGTAACACGCAGAAGGGACTCGACGCGTATCGCGACCAGGGCGTGAAGGGCAAGCTGACCGTCCAGCTGTTCTCGGCGCTGAAGCGCACGGGGCTCGACGAGGCGCATGAGTTGATCGAGAGCTGGGTGCGGCCGTCCGCCGCCGACGAAAAGGGCGAGCCTGTAGCACAATGAGCGGGCAACGCGCGGCCGGGATCGGCCGTGCGCACCTGACGGCACCTGCGAATTCGGCCGGCTCATAAAAAAACCCGCCGTTGAACGGCGGGTCAAACAGCCTAATCGAAAAACGACAGGCACCCGCTCAGGGAGGAGAAGCGGGGAGCTGCACGCGACGCGTGCCGCTCGATCGCTATCATATACCAACGATCTCGAAAATGACCTAAGGGTTCCGTAAGGTCCTTCTTGCCCTGATTTCTGCCAAATCGCCATGAGCTTCCATCCGCTTCATCGTCCGCGCCGGATGCGCCGCGACGACTTCTCCCGGCGCCTGATGCGCGAAAACCGCCTGACCACCGACGACCTGATCTACCCGGTGTTCGTCGTCGACGGCACCAACGAACGCCAGGCCGTCCCGTCGATGCCCGGCGTCGAGCGCGTGTCGGTCGATCTGCTGATGCATGTCGCCGAGCAGTGCGTCGAACTCGGCGTGCCCGTGCTGTCGCTGTTCCCGGCCATCGAGCCGTCGCTGAAAACGCCCGACGGCCGCGAAGCGGCCAATCCGGAAGGCCTGATCCCGCGCGCGGTGCGCGAGCTGAAGAAGCGTTTCCCCGAGCTCGGCGTGCTGACCGACGTCGCGCTCGATCCGTACACGAGCCACGGCCAGGATGGCGTGCTCGACGAAAACGGCTACGTGATCAACGACGACACGATCGAGATCCTGGTCGACCAGGCGCGCGCGCAGGCGGAAGCCGGCGTCGACATCGTCGCGCCGTCGGACATGATGGACGGGCGCATCGGCGCAGTCCGCGAGATGCTGGAAAGCGACGGCCATATCCATACGCGCATCATGGCCTATTCGGCCAAGTTCGCGTCGGCGTTCTACGGCCCGTTCCGCGATGCGGTCGGCTCGGCGTCCAATCTGGGCAAGGGCAACAAGATGACCTACCAGATGGATCCCGCGAACAGCGACGAAGCGCTGCGCGAAGTGCGTCTCGACATCGACGAAGGCGCCGACATGGTGATGGTCAAGCCCGGCATGCCGTATCTCGACATCGTGCGCCGCGTGAAGGACGAGTTCCGCTTCCCGACCTACGTGTACCAGGTGAGCGGCGAATACGCGATGCTGAAGGCCGCCGCGATGAACGGCTGGCTCGACCACGACAAGGTCGTGCTCGAATCGCTGCTCGCATTCAAGCGCGCAGGCGCCGACGGTGTCCTCACGTACTTCGCGCTCGACGCTGCCCGTCTGCTGAAAGCGCAGCGCTGAGCCGCACGACTGCGCGTATCAAGAAAAACGGCGGGACACTTCATCGGTGTCCTGCCGTTTTGTATTTGTCGTCCGGTCGGCGTAGCAGGCGCCCATATGCGCGGACGCGCGCGCCTTACACCGTCGGCACCGCCGCGCGATCGAGGCTGCGCAGGAATGTCTCGGCCGCCTGATAGCCGACTACGCGGCCGATCTCATTGCCGTTGCGATCGAAGAAGATGATGCCCGGCGGCCCGAACAGGTTGAAGCGCTTGAGGAGCGCCTGGTCGGCCGGATTGTTCGCGGTGACGTCGGCGCGCACCAGGTGAAGCTGCGCGAGCCGCGCCTGCACGCGCGAATCGGTGAACGTCAGATGCTCCATTTCCTTGCAGCTCACGCACCAGTCGGCGTAGAAGTCGAGCATCACGGGCCGGCCCGACGTCTTCAGCAGCGCGTCGAGCTCGCCGCTGGAGCGCACCGCCGCGAACGCGGGGCCCGCCTGCCCGGCCGCCGCGCCGGCTGCCGACGCATCGCCCGACGCAACCGTGCGCGCCGCGAGCACGGCCAGCGGCTTCACGGGGTCGTTGGAGCCCGCCGCGAGCCCGACGAGCAGCGTCGCGGCCCAGATCGCGAGCGCTGCACCGAGGCCGCGACCGAGTCGGCGCCAGATCGACGCGGCGCCGGCATGCGGCGTGAACAGACCGAGCGCCGCAGCCGCGACGAGCAGCCACAACGCAGCGAGGACCATCTTCAGCCCGCCCGCGAGCACCGGCCAGACGATCCACAGCGCGGCGGCGAGCAGCACGATGCCGAAGAACACCTTCACGCCATCCATCCATGCGCCCGCGCGCGGCAGCACCGTGCCGGCACCGACGCCGACGACGAGCAGCGGCACGCCGAGCCCCAGCCCCATTGCGAACAGCGCGGCACCGCCGAGCCATGCATTGCCGGTGTGCGCGATGAACGCGAGCACCGCGAACAGCGGCGCCGTCATGCACGCGCCGACGACCAGCGCCGACAACGCACCCATCGCGGCGACGGCGACGAAGTGGCCGCCCTGCCGCGCGCGCGAGGCTTCGGCCGCACCGTTCTGCCAGCGCTCGGGCAACGCGATGTCCCTGCCGGAAATCAGCGACAGTGCGAATGCCGTGAGCAGCACGCCGAACGCGCCGAGCACCCACGGGTTCTGCAACCACGCGCCAAGGCTCTGGCCGACCAGCGCCGCCGCGATGCCCAGCACCGTATAGACGAGCGCCATGCCGACCACGTACGTCAGCGACAGCGCAAAACCGCGCGCATGCGTCGCCCGCGTACCCTGCCCGATGATGATCGCGGAAACGATCGGAATCATCGGATACGAACAGGGCAGGAGACTGAGCACGACGCCCGCGACGAAATACAGCGCGACGATCGTGAAGAAGCCGTGCCCCTCGAGCAGCGACTGCGCAAAATCAGCGCTCGTGACCTTGTCGAACCAGCTGCCCGAGGCCGGTGCGCCATCGGCCGGCGCGGCCGCGCCCAACGCCGCGCCGTCGACCTTCACGACGTGCTCGGCGGGCGGATAGCAGATCCCTTCGTCGGCGCATCCCTGCGACGTCACTGCGAGCTCGAACGGCCCCGCCGCCTGCTTGACCGGCACATGAATCACGACCTCATCGCGATAGGTCTCGACTTCCTTCTGAAACGTCTGGTCGAACTTCACGTGACCGGCCGGGAACAGTGGATCGCCGAGCGTCGCCTGCCCGCCCTTCACCGCGAAAGCGAACCGCTCGCGGTACAGGTAATAGCCATTGGCGACCTTGAAGCGGACGTCCACCTGCCCCGGCGCTTCGCTCGCGCTGAACTTGAATGCGACTGACGGATCGAGAAAATCGTCGGCCGCGCGCGCGACCGACAGGCCGGCCAGCACGAACATGAACGACAACAGGACTGCGAGGAGCCGCAGCGCGCGCACGCGCACGGAAAGCGCCATACCGTTAAACATGAAATAGACGTTGAGTTTCGCTGGTTACCCACTGGCCGTACGCGGCCGAAGCCGTCGCCTGCCACGAGACGACTTCCGGCGTCTCGTACGGATGATGCGCGAGAATAAATCGCTCCAGTTCGAGCGAGCGCACGGGGCTCGTCTTGAATAGCAACTGGACCTCCTCGGCCGTCTCGACCTTGCCCTGCCAGTGGTAGCGTGACTTGATCGCACCGAGTTCCGACACGCACGCGGCAAGCCGCGCATCGAGCGCGCCGTCGGCGAGCGCTGCGGCCGTCGCCGCGTCAGGCACCGTCGTGAGCATCAAAACCACCACCATACGCGCCCTCCTGACCTGTCTTTCCCGGCTTCCGCCACCACGATGGGCCCATCGAAGGCCCGCGCCGACAGTTCCGTATCGTATCTCAGCCCGCGCGACGCTGCCGGCCGCAAGCTGCGACAATCGATCGCAGTTGGGGGCGCCACGAAAAACAAAAAGGGCCAAGCAATTGCTCGGCCCCTTTCAGATACTGCTGCGTGCTGGAAGCTTACTCGGCTTCTTGCACGTTTTCCGTTTCGTCGACTTCCGGACGATCGAGCAGCTCGACCAGTGCCATCGGTGCGTTGTCGCCGACGCGGAAGCCGAACTTCAGCACGCGCAGGTAGCCGCCCGGACGGTTCGCGAAACGCGGACCGAGCACGTCGAACAGCTTCGCCACCGAATCACGATCGCGCAGGCGGTTGAACGCCAGGCGACGGTTTGCCAGCGACGGCTTCTTGCCGAGCGTGATCAGCGGCTCGACGACTTTACGGAGTTCCTTCGCCTTCGGCAGCGTCGTCTTGATGACTTCGTGCTCGATCAGCGAGTTGGACATGTTACGGAGCATAGCCAGACGGTGGCTGCTCGTGCGGTTCAGTTTCCGCAGACCATGACGATGGCGCATTTCAGTTTCCTTGATTCAAAGTTTTGATCCAGCTCTTCTATCGCACCGCTGGGGTGCACGGGCCGGTAACGAAAAAAGCAAGATGCGGATTTTAAAGGAAAATCCGCATCTTTGCCAACTACAGCAACAACCGGGCTTACTTGTCGAGACCAGCCGGCGGCCAGTTTTCGAGCTTCATGCCCAGCGTGAGACCGCGCGAAGCGAGCACTTCCTTGATCTCGTTGAGCGACTTGCGACCGAGGTTCGGCGTCTTCAGCAGCTCGTTTTCCGTGCGCTGGATCAGGTCGCCGATGTAGTAGATGTTCTCGGCCTTCAGGCAGTTCGCCGAACGAACCGTCAGCTCGAGATCGTCCACCGGACGCAGCAGGATCGGATCGATCTGCGGTGCGCGCGACGGTGCCTCTGCAGCCGTTTCCGTGCCTTCCAGCGCCGCGAACACGGACAGCTGGTCGACCAGGATGCGGGCCGATTGGCGGATCGCCTCTTCCGGGGTGATCACGCCGCTCGTCTCGATGTTCATCACGAGCTTGTCGAGGTCGGTACGCTGCTCGACGCGTGCGCTTTCAACTGCGTAGCTCACGCGACGAACCGGCGAGAACGATGCGTCGAGAACGATGCGGCCGATGATCTTGGCCGTGTCTTCGCCGTAGCGACGGACGTTGCCGGGCACGTAGCCGCGACCCTTTTCGATCTTGATCTGAACGTCGAGCTTGCCGCCCTTCGACAGGTGTGCGATCACGTGATTCGGGTTGATGACTTCGCAATCGTGAGCCAGCTCGATATCGCCGGCCGTGACGACGCCTTCGCCTTCCTTGCGCAGGGTCACCGTCACTTCGTCACGGTTGTGCAGCTTGAACACCACACCCTTCAGGTTCAGCAGCAGGTTGACGACGTCCTCTTGCACGCCGTCGAGCGTCGAATACTCGTGCACCACGCCGGCGATCGTGACTTCGGTCGGCGCGTAGCCGACCATCGACGACAGCAGCACGCGGCGAAGCGCATTGCCCAAGGTGTGGCCGTAACCGCGTTCGAACGGTTCCATGACCACCCTCGCGTGGTTCTCGCCAAGCGATTCCACGGCGATGATCTTGGGTTTCAGCAAACTGGTTTGCATGGGCTTTCCTTTTCAATACCCTCGGCTCGTTACACCGATAAGGCTGACCGGTAACAACCAGAAAATAAACAGCCGAGGCCCCTCCTTGCGTAACGCAATCGGGGTACCTCGGCCGTCAATCGGATTAACGCGAATACAATTCGACGATCAGGCTTTCGTTGATGTCGCCTGCGATGTCAGCGCGTTCCGGCATTTGCTTGAACGTGCCTTCGAACTTCTTCGCATCGACTGCAACCCAGCTCGGCATGCCGCCTTGCTCGGCCAGCGACAGCGCTTCGACGATACGCGCCTGCTTCTTTGCCTTTTCGCGGATCGCGACGACGTCACCCGCCTTCACTTGCTGCGACGGCACGTTCGCGACGACGCCGTTCACGGTGATCGACTTGTGGCTCACCAGCTGACGCGCTTCAGCGCGGGTCGAGCCGAAGCCCATGCGATACACGACGTTGTCGAGACGCGACTCGAGCAGTTGCAGCAGGTTTTCACCCGTGTTGCCCTTGCGACGGTCGGCTTCAGCGAAGTAGCGGCGGAACTGACGCTCCAGGACGCCGTAAATGCGCTTGACCTTTTGCTTTTCACGCAGCTGCGTACCATAGTCGGACGTACGTGCGCCCGAGGTACGGCCGTGCTGACCCGGCTTGCTGTCGAGCTTGCACTTGTCGGCGAGCGAGCGGCGTGCGCTCTTCAGGAACAGGTCGGTGCCTTCACGGCGGGACAGCTTGGCCTTAGGGCCGATATAACGTGCCACTTTGCATTCCTTTATCAATCAGTCACGCGGATCGAAATCCGCGCTAGTTCGCGCCCTTTGGGGCGAACGGTGGGCTTAGTCAATCAAAAAAGCAACGCCCGTCGACGCTACGCGGCGACAGGCAAATGTGCCAGCACGAACGTGCCAGCACATTCTTAGATACGACGGCGCTTCGGCGGACGGCAGCCGTTGTGCGGAATCGGGGTGACGTCCGAAATCGCGGTGATCTTGATGCCGAGGCCATGCAGTGCGCGCACTGCCGACTCACGACCCGGGCCCGGGCCCTTGATCCGCACTTCCAGATTCTTCACGCCGTATTCCATCGCCACGCGACCGGCCGACTCAGCAGCAACCTGAGCAGCGAACGGCGTCGACTTGCGCGAGCCCTTGAAGCCCTGGCCGCCCGACGTCGCCCATGCCAGTGCATTGCCCTGGCGATCGGTGATCGTGATGATCGTGTTGTTGAACGACGCGTGAACGTGAACCACGCCTTCAGCGACGTTCTTCTTAACCTTCTTGCGAACGCGTTGCGCCGCGGTGTTCGAAGCCTTAGCCATTACGTTTTCCTGTAACTGTCAGTTCCGCTTACTTCTTCAGCGCTTGCGCTGCACGACGCGGACCCTTGCGGGTACGTGCATTCGTACGCGTACGCTGACCGCGCATCGGCAGGCCCTTGCGATGACGAACACCACGGTAGCAACCGAGGTCCATCAGACGCTTGATGTTCATCGTCACTTCACGGCGCAGATCGCCTTCGACGATGAACTTGCCCACTTCTTCACGCAGCTTTTCGAGGTCTGCGTCGGTCAGGTCCTTGACCTTCTTCGAGAATTCCACGCCAGCTGCCGTGCAGATGCTGCGCGAGCGCGTGCGGCCGATACCGAAGATTGCCGTCAGGCCGATCTCGGTATGCTGGTGATTCGGGATGTTAACCCCTGCGATACGAGCCATTGTTTTTCCTCAAACAAAAAGCGCAAACAAACGCGCGGTCAGCCTTGGCGCTGCTTGTGGCGCGGATCCGAGCTGCAGATCACGCGAACGACGCCTTTGCGCTTGATGATCTTGCAATTGCGGCAAATGCGCTTAACCGATGCCATCACTTTCATGATAATACCCTTTTTTCAAATCACTTCGCCCGGAACACGATCCGCGCACGAGACAGATCGTAAGGCGTCAATTCAACCGTCACCTTGTCGCCCGGCAGGATGCGGATGTAGTGCATCCGCATCTTCCCCGAGATATGCCCCAACACGACATGGCCGTTTTCCAGCTTCACACGGAAGGTCGCATTCGGGAGGTTTTCGATCACCTCACCTTGCATCTGGATTACATCGTCTTTGGCCATAGTCCTTAATTAACGCATTGGGATGTTGCCGCCCTTGAAGTTTGCCTTCTTGAGCAGCGACTCATACTGTTGCGACATAACGTACGACTGCACCTGCGCCATGAAGTCCATCGTGACGACGACAATGATCAGCAGCGACGTTCCACCAAAATAAAACGGCACGTTCCAGCGCAGCACCAGGAATTCCGGCAGCAGACACACGAAGACGATGTAGATCGCACCGGCCAGCGTCAGACGCGTGAGGATGCGGTCGATATATCGTGCGGTCTGATCGCCCGGACGAATGCCCGGAACAAACGCACCGCTCTTCTTCAGGTTGTCCGCGGTTTCCCTGCTGTTGAACACCAGTGCGGTGTAGAAGAAGCAGAAAAACACGATTGCCAGCGTGTACAGCAGCACATAGACCGGCTGACCCGGCTTCAGCGCCTCCGCGACGTTATGCAACGTGTTGGAGATCCAGCTTCCCGACGGCTGACCCGTGCTGAACCAGCCGAGAATCGTGGCCGGGAACAGGATGATCGACGACGCGAAGATCGGCGGAATCACGCCCGACATGTTCAGCTTCAGCGGCAAGTGCGACGACTGGCCACCGTAGATCTTGTTGCCGACCTGGCGCTTCGCGTAGTTCACGAGGATCTTGCGCTGACCGCGTTCGATGAACACGACCAGGTAAGTCACCGCGGCAATCAGAACGACGATGATGATCGCCGAAATGATGCTCATCGAACCCGTGCGCACCAGCTCGAACAGCCCACCGACGGCATTTGGGAACCCTGCTGCGATCCCGCCGAAGATGATGATCGAGATGCCGTTGCCCAGACCACGCTCGGTGATCTGCTCACCCAGCCACATCAGGAACATCGTGCCGGTAACCAGCGTCACGACCGTCGTCAGCCGGAACAGCATGCCGGGGTCGATCACGAGGCCCGGCTGGTTTTCCAGCGCAGCCGCGATACCGAACGCCTGGAAGGTCGCGAGCACCACGGTGAAATACCGCGTGTACTGCGTGATCTTCCGTTGCCCTGCCTGCCCTTCCTTCTTCAGCGCCTCGAGCTGCGGCGAGACGATCGCCAGCAACTGCATGATGATCGACGCCGAGATGTACGGCATGATCCCCAGCGCAAAGATCGTGAAGCGGGAAAGCGCGCCACCCGAGAACATGTTGAACATGCCCAGGATGCCGCCCGCCTGGCTCTGGAACAGCTTCGCCAGTTGATCCGGATCGATGCCCGGCACGGGGATGTGCGCGCCGATGCGATAGACGATCAGCGCCAGGAGCAGGAACATCGCTCGCCGACGCAGATCGCCGAATTTCGCCGTGCTTCGACCGGGTTTTGCAAGACTCGGGCTGTTAGCCAAGTACCTTCTCCGATGAATGCAAGTAACGACGCGCTACGCGTGTCACTCGGCGAACGAACCGCCGGCCGCTTCGATCGCAGCGCGCGCACCCTTGGTGGCACCGAGACCCTTCACGACGATCTTGCGCTTCAGCTCGCCCGTCGCGATGATCTTTGCGCTCTTCGTCAGCTCGCCGACCAGGCCGGCTTGCTTCAGTGCGAGCAGATCGATTTCATCGACCGGCAGCTTCTCGAGGTCGCCCAGGCGCACTTCACCGACGAATTCCTTCGTCAGCGACGTGAAGCCGCGCTTCGGCAGACGACGTTGCAGCGGCATCTGACCGCCTTCGAAACCGACTTTGTGGAAGCCGCCCGAACGCGATTTCTGACCCTTGTGACCACGGCCAGCCGTCTTGCCGAGGCCCGAACCGATGCCGCGGCCGACGCGACGCTTGGCGTGCTTGGCGCCAGCGGCCGGCTTCAGGTTATTCAATTCCATATCAACTCCTTGATCCGTAGGGCCGCTTACGCGATGACCTTAACGAGGTACGAGACCTTGTTGATCATGCCGCGGACCGCCGGCGTGTCCTGCAGCTCGCTAACCGAGTTGAGTCGGCGCAGGCCCAGGCCACGCACGGTCGCGCGGTGCGATTCGCGGGTCCCGATCAGGCTCTTAACGAGCTGAACCTTGACAGTTTTTTCAGACATGGTGACCACCCGGGCTTAGCCCAAAATATCTTCGACGGACTTGCCGCGCTTCGCCGCGATGTCTGCCGGGGTCGACTGCTTGCGCAGACCGTCCAGCGTGGCGCGAACGAGGTTGTACGGGTTCGTCGAACCGTGGCTCTTTGCCACGACGTTCTGAACGCCCATCACGTCGAACACTGCGCGCATCGGGCCGCCGGCGATCACGCCCGTACCTGCCTTCGCCGGGGCGAGGAGGACAGCGGATGCGCCGTGCTTGCCGTGCACTTCGTGCTGCAGCGTGCCGTTCTTGAGCGGCACCTTGAACATGTTGCGGCGAGCTTGTTCCATTGCCTTCTGGACAGCGACCGGCACTTCCTTCGCCTTGCCCTTGCCCATACCGATGCGGCCATCACCATCGCCGACCACGGTCAGTGCGGCGAAGCCGAGAATACGGCCACCCTTCACGACCTTGGTCACGCGGTTGACCGAAATCATCTTTTCGCGAAGGCCGTCGTCGCGCTCGTCAGCCTGAACTTTCGCTTGCATCTTTGCCATGACGAATTCCTTCCTTAGAACTTGAGCCCAGCTTCGCGAGCTGCCTCAGCCAGCGCCTTGACGCGGCCATGGTAGCGGAAGCCCGAGCGGTCGAAGGCGACGGATTCGATGCCGGCGGCCTTTGCCTTCTCGGCAATACGCTTGCCGATCAGCGTCGCAGCATTAACGTTGCCACCCTTGCCCGACTTGTCGGCCAGTTCGGCGCGCACTTCTGCTTCGAGCGTCGACGCGCTGGCGAGCACCTTGGTGCCGCAGGGCGAGAACACTTGAGCGTAGATGTGCGTGTTCGTGCGATGCACGGCGAGACGCGCGACCTGCAGCTCAGCGATCTTGATACGCGTCTGGCGAGCGCGGCGCAGGCGAGATTGAGTCTTATCCATGATTGCGCACCCTTACTTCTTCTTCGTTTCTTTGAGGATCACAACCTCGTCGGAATAGCGCACGCCCTTGCCCTTGTAGGGCTCCGGCGGACGGTAACCGCGGACTTCCGCAGCCACTTGACCGACTTGTTGCTTGTTGATCCCCTTGATCACGATTTCGGTTTGCGTCGGGGTTTCAGCCTTGACGCCTTCCGGCATCTGGTGCACCACCGGGTGCGAGAAACCCAGCGACAGGTTCAGCTTGTCGCCTTGCGCTTGCGCACGATAACCGACGCCAACCAGCGTCAGCTTGCGCTCGAAACCCTTGGTCACGCCGTGCACGGCATTCGCGATGATCGCGCGCATCGTGCCCGACAGTGCGTTTGCTTCGCGGCTTTCGTCGACCGGCGACAGATTCAGCGTGCCGTCGTTGTTCGCCACGTTCACGAGCGGATTGATCGCTTGCGTGATGGTGCCCAGCGGGCCCTTGACGGTGATAGCGCCGTCGGCCAGCTTGACTTCCGCGCCTTGCAGCGCGATCGGGCTCTTACCTACTCGAGACATGTTTCTCTCTCCTCGGCTTTAAGCGACGTAGCAGATGACTTCGCCGCCGACGCCGGTAGCGCGCGCCTTGCGGTCGGTCATCACGCCCTTCGGCGTCGACACGATTGCCACGCCCAGGCCATTCATGACCTGCGGAATGTCGTTACGGCCGCGGTACACGCGCAGACCAGGCTTCGACACGCGCTCGAGGCGTTCGATGACCGGGCGACCTGCGTAGTACTTCAGCGCGATATTCAGTTCGGACTTCGCACCTTCCGCCTTGACGGCGAAATCGTCGATATAACCTTCGTCCTTCAGGACTTGCGCGATTGCAACCTTGACCTTCGACGAGGGCATCGCGACCGATACCTTCTCGACCATCTGCGCGTTGCGGATGCGAGTCAGCATATCGGCGATAGGATCACTCATGCTCATTTACGTTTCTCCTATTACCAGCTCGCCTTGGTCAGGCCAGGAATCTCGCCACGGAATGCGATTTCACGAATCTTGTTACGCGCGAGGCCGAATTTACGGAACGTGCCACGCGGACGGCCCGTGATCGCGCAGCGGTTACGCTGGCGGGTCGGGTTTGCGTTGCGGGGCAGTTGCTGCAGCTCAAGGCGTGCTTCGTAGCGCTCTTCTTCCGACTTGCTTTGGTCTTCGACGATCGCCTTCAGCGCTTCGCGCTTTGCTGCGAACTTCGCGACCAGGCGGGCGCGCTTCTTTTCACGTTCGATCAGTGCCAGTTTAGCCACGGTAACCTCAGTTTCTGAACGGGAACTTGAAGCTGGCGAGCAGAGCCTTTGCTTCGTCGTCGGTCTTCGCAGTCGTCGTGATGCTGATGTTCAGCCCACGCAGTGCGTCGATCTTGTCGTAGTCGATTTCGGGGAAAATGATCTGCTCTTTCACACCGATGTTGTAGTTGCCGCGGCCATCGAAAGCACGGCCCGACACACCGCGGAAGTCACGCACGCGGGGCAGGGCAACGGTCACGAAACGGTCGAGGAATTCGTACATCGCACGGCCACGCAGCGTCACCATCGCGCCGATCGGGTAGCCCTGGCGGATCTTGAAGCCTGCGATTGCCTTGCGTGCCTTCGTGACGACCGGCTTCTGACCAGCGATCTTCGTGAGGTCGCCAACGGCGTTCTCGATGATCTTCTTGTCAGCGATCGCTTCGCCAAGACCCATGTTCAGCGTGATCTTGGTGATGCGCGGCACTTCCATGACCGACTTGTAACCGAACTTCTCGATCAGGCCGGGCACAACCTTTTCTTTGTAAAACTCTTGAAAACGAGCCATTTTTTACTCCGCTGCGTCAGGCGCTCAGTACGGCACCGGTCGTCTTCAGGAAGCGAACCTTCTTGCCTTCCTCGACCTTGATGCCAACACGCGACGCCTTGCCATTCGCGTCGACCAGTGCGACGTTCGAAATATGCAGGGGCATCGTCTTCGCTTCCACGCCGCCCGTCGTACCCTTCATCGGGTTCGGCTTCACATGCTTCTTGACGAGGTTGATACCTTCAACCGTCACATGCTCTGCACCGACAGCCAGCACGACGCCGCGCTTGCCCTTGTCTTTGCCAGTGACGACGATAACTTCGTCACCTTTGCGAATCTTGTTCATCGCGACTCCTTACAGCACTTCCGGCGCCAGCGAAACGATCTTCATGAATCGTTCGCTACGCAGCTCACGCGTCACCGGCCCGAAGATACGGGTGCCGATCGGCTCAAGCTTGTTATTCAAAAGCACAGCGGCGTTGCCGTCGAACTTGATCAGCGAGCCGTCTTGACGGCGAACACCCTTGGCGGTGCGGACCACCACGGCGTTGTAGATTTCGCCTTTCTTCACGCGCCCGCGCGGCGTTGCTTCTTTGACGGTCACCTTGATGATGTCGCCAATGCCGGCATAACGACGCTTCGAGCCGCCGAGCACCTTGATGCACATGACTTCACGCGCACCCGTGTTGTCGGCTACTTCGAGCCGAGATTCGGTCTGGATCATGGTTTGTCTTTCCCAACTTAATCCGGATGCACCACCATGATGCATTCGGTCAGTCTTGGTCCCGTCAGCCAATCGGCTGCTTGGGTTGGAACAGCAGCGACGGCAAACGAAACCCGCCATCGCAATTCGGTGAATCTTTCGGACAGGCTGGCGCCAGTCCGCTTCCCCCACCAACTTCGCCCGCGACGGGGCTCCCATAAAGAGGGAAGACCGGGATTATAACAAATAATCCCGGTCACGCAAGCAAAAACTTTGCGATTTCAAGCACTTCTTGGCGAAGTGCCTGTTACTGCCTACTGCTCTGCCCGCTTAGATGACGCGAGCTGCTTCGACGAGGCGCGACACCGTCCAGGCCTTCGTCTTCGAAACAGGACGAGTTTCCTGGATTTCGACGAGATCGCCTTCGTTGCAGGTGTTCGCTTCATCATGCGCGTGGTACTTCTTCGAGCGCACGACATACTTGCCGTAGATCGGGTGCTTGACGCGGTGCTCGATCAGCACGGTGACGGTCTTGTCCATCTTGTTGCTGACGACCCGACCGACCAGCGTCCGCTTCAGCGAGGTTTTCACGCTATCGTTCATTTCTGGTTCGCCTTCTGAGTCATGACGGTCCGCACACGTGCGATGTCGCGACGAACCTTCTTCAGCTGGCTCGTGTTCGTGAGCTGCTGGGTCGCGAGTTGCATGCGCAGGCCGAATTGCGCCTTCAGCAGGTCCGCCAGCTCCTTGTTGAGCGCGGCCTGGTCTTTCTGGAGAAGTTCGGAAGCCTTCATGTTTTCTCCTTAGGCGCCGAGCTGGCGCACGATGAACGTCGTCTTCAGCGGCAGCTTCGCTGCGGCCAGACGGAACGCTTCGCGTGCCAGTTCTTCGGTTACGCCGTCCATTTCATAGAGCATCTTGCCCGGCTGGATTTCGGCGACGTAGTACTCCGGGTTACCCTTACCGTTACCCATACGCACTTCTGCCGGCTTTTGCGAAATCGGCTTGTCCGGGAAGATCCGGATCCAGATGCGGCCGCCACGCTTGATGTGACGCGTCATTGCACGACGCGCCGCTTCAATTTGACGTGCGGTCAAACGACCGCGACCGATCGCCTTCAGACCGAATTCACCGAACGACACTGCGTTGCCGCGCGTCGCCTTGCCGGTGTTACGACCCTTCTGCTCTTTACGATACTTCCTGCGTTTCGGTTGCAGCATCGTTATTCTCCCGTCTTGCCGTCTTCGGGCTTGCCGGCGCCGCGGCGCGGTGCGCCACGACGAGCACCCGGAGCGCCGCCTTCGCCGTCACGGCGCGGACGACGGTCGCCCGGACGCGCATTGCGACGCGGACGCTTGTCTTCGGCTACTTCTTCGACCACCGGCGCGTCATTGCGGCCGAGCGTGTCGCCCTTGTACACCCACACCTTGACGCCGATGATCCCGTAGGTCGTCTTCGCTTCCGAGGTCGCGTAGTCGATGTCGGCACGCAGCGTATGAAGGGGCACGCGACCTTCGCGATACCACTCCGTACGAGCGATTTCGATACCGTTCAGACGGCCTGCGCTCATGATCTTGATGCCTTGGGCACCCAGACGCATCGCGTTCTGCATCGCACGCTTCATCGCGCGACGGAACATGATCCGGCGCTCGAGCTGTTGCGTGATCGAGTCAGCGATCAGTTGCGCATCGGTTTCCGGCTTGCGGATTTCTTCGATGTTGACGTGAACCGGCACGCCCATGCGGCGTTGCAGTTCCGTCTTCAGCTGTTCGATATCCTCGCCCTTCTTGCCGATGACGACGCCCGGACGCGAGCTGTAAATCGTGATGCGCGCGTTCTTTGCCGGACGCTCGATGACGACCCGACCGACCGAAGCGTTCTTCAGCTTCTTCTTCAGGTATTCACGAACACCGATGTCTTCCTGCAGCATCGCCGCGAAATTGTTGTTGTTCGCGTACCAACGCGAAGCCCAATTGCGGCTGACAGCCAGGCGGAAGCCAGTCGGATGAATTTTCTGTCCCATCGTATGGCTCCTTAATTCCCGACCGTCACAGTGATGTGACAGGATTGCTTCTCGATGCGGTTACCGCGGCCCTTGGCGCGCGCGGTGAAACGCTTGAGCGATGCAGCCTTGTCGACGTAGATGCTCTTGATCTTGAGCTCGTCGATATCAGCGCCTTCGTTGTGCTCCGCATTCGCGATTGCCGACAGCACAACCTTCTTCACGATGCCAGCCGCCTTCTTCGGCGAGAACGTCAGAACGTTCAGCGCCTTGTCGACCGGCAAACCGCGGATCTGGTCAGCCACAAGGCGCGTTTTTTGCGCCGAGATGCGGGCACCGCGATGAATTGCTTTCACTTCCATCTTGATTGCCCCTTATTTCTTGGCCTTCTTGTCGGCCGCGTGACCCTTGAACGTACGGGTCAGTGCGAACTCGCCAAGCTTGTGGCCGACCATGTTTTCCGAGATGTACACCGGAACGTGTTGACGGCCGTTGTGAACAGCGATCGTCAGGCCGATGAAATCCGGCAGAATCGTCGAGCGACGCGACCAGGTCTTGATCGGCTTTTTGTCGCGCGAAGCTGCAGCCGCCTCAACTTTCTTCAGCAAATGGGCGTCGCAGAACGGACCTTTTTTTACAGAACGTGCCATTGCCTACTCCTTAACGCTTGTGACGGCGCTGGACGATCATCGTCGTCGTGCGCTTGTTGCTGCGGGTGCGGTAACCCTTAGCCGGCGTACCCCACGGGCTCACCGGGTCGCGACCTGCAGCCGTCTTGCCCTCACCACCACCGTGCGGGTGATCAACCGGGTTCATCGCAACGCCACGCACCGTCGGGCGGATACCGCGCCAGCGGTTCGCGCCAGCCTTGCCGATTTGGCGCAGGCTATGCTCTTCGTTGCCGACTTCACCGATCGTTGCACGGCACTCGATGTGCACGCGGCGGATTTCGCCCGAACGCAGACGAACCTGCGCGTAGACGCCTTCCCGTGCCAGCAGCATGGCCGACGTGCCAGCCGAACGCGCCATTTGCGCGCCCTTGCCCGGCAGCATCTCGATACAGTGGATCGTCGTACCGACCGGAATGTTGCGGATCGGCAGCGTGTTGCCTGCACGGATCGGCGCTTCCGAACCCGACATCAGCTGTTGGCCGACGGTCAGGCCCTTCGGGGCGATGATGTAGCGACGCTCGCCGTCTGCGTAGAGCACCAGCGCGATGTTCGCGCTACGGTTCGGGTCGTACTCGAGACGCTCGACCTTTGCCGGGATGCCGTCCTTCGTGCGACGGAAATCGACGATACGGTAATGCTGCTTGTGACCACCACCCTTGTGACGCGTGGTGATACGGCCGTTGTTGTTACGGCCGGCGGTCGAGCTCTGCGAGTCGAGCAGTGCCGCGAACGGCTTGCCCTGGTGCAGATTCTTGTTGACCACCTTGACCATCGCGCGGCGACCCGGCGAAGTCGGTTTAACTTTCACGATTGCCATGATTACTTGGCCTCCGCTTCAAAGTTGATTTCCTGGCCGGGCTTCAGGCAAACGTACGCCTTCTTCACGTCCTTGCGGCGGCCCATCGAACGGCCGAAGCGCTTTTGCTTGCCCTTCTGAACCAGCACGTTGACCGAATCAACTTCAACCTTGAACAGCAGCTCGACAGCCGCCTTCACTTCCTGCTTCGTGGCATCCGGTGCGACTTCGAACACGACTTGCTCGTTCTTGTCGGCAACCAGCGTCGCCTTTTCCGAGATCACCGGTGCGAGCAGGACCTGCATCAAACGATGATCGTTCTTGCGAATCTCGCTCATGACAGCAACTCCTCGATCTGGGCGACCGCAGCCTTCGTGACCAGCACTTTCTTGAAGTAGATCAGCGACAGCGGGTCAGCGTAGCGCGGCTCGACAATCGCCACGTGCGGCAGGTTGCGCGAAGCCAGGTACAGGTTCTCGTCGACCGTGTCCGTAATGATCAGCACGGAGTCGAGACCCATGGTCTTGAATTTGTCAGCCAGCAGCTTGGTCTTCGGCGCTTCGAGGATGATGTCCTCGACGACCGACAGGCGGCCTTCACGGGCCAGCTGCGAGAAGATCGAGCAGAGACCTGCGCGATGCATCTTCTTGTTGACCTTGTGCGAGAAGTTCTCTTCCGGCGAGTTCGGAAAGATGCGACCACCGCCACGCCACAGCGGGCTCGACGACATACCGGCACGAGCGCGGCCCGTACCCTTCTGACGCCACGGCTTCTTGGTGGTGTGCTTGACTTGCTCACGGTCCTTCTGTGCGCGGTTACCTTGGCGAGCATTCGCCTGGTACGCGACGACGACCTGGTGGATCAGCGCTTCGTTGTAGTCACGACCGAACACGACGTCCGACGCGTTGACCACTGCACCTTCCTGACCATTTTCGTTCAGGAGCTTGAGTTCCATTATTTCGCCCCCTTGGTCTTGACGGCCGGCGTCACGAAAACCTTGCCGCCCTTCGCGCCCGGAATCGCACCCTTGACGAGCAGCAGCTTGCGCTCTGCGTCGATACGAGCGATTTCGAGGTTCTGCACCGTCACCGTAACGTCACCGAGGTGACCCGTCATGCGCTTACCCGGGAAAACGCGACCCGGATCCTGCGCCATACCGATCGAGCCCGGCACGTTGTGCGAGCGCGAGTTACCGTGGGTAGCACGGCCGGAGGAGAAGTTGTAACGCTTGATCGTACCGGCGTAGCCCTTACCGATCGACACGCCTTGCACGTCGACCTTCTGGCCCACTTCGAAAAGATCGGCACCGACCACGGCGCCATTCGACAGCTCAGCTGCCTTGGCCGCGTCAATGCGGAATTCCTTGAGGATTTCACCGGCTTCGACACCGGCTTTGGCGAGATGACCTGCCAGCGGCTTCGTCACGCGCGATGCGCGGCGGGAGCCGAATGCAACCTGCACGGCCGTGTAGCCGTCGGTTTCAACAGTCTTGATCTGCGTCACGCGGTTGTCCGACACGTCCAGCACGGTGACGGGAATCGAATCCCCTTCAGCCGTGAAGATACGGGTCATGCCAACCTTGCGACCTACGAGTCCAAGGCTCATCATTTTCTCCATTCCCGACTGCGATTGGTCGGGGCTGATTTACAAAATGCCGGGCACGCAAGGCCCAACTTTTTTACGCGAATACGCGAAAAGCCAAGCAGTATAGCCCGACTTCTCGATTTCCGCAAGCAATACAAAGACTTAGCACCGCCCGGCAAGCCGGATGGCGCCGAAAGCCTTACTGCAGCTTGATTTCCACGTCGACGCCAGCCGGCAGGTCGAGCTTCATCAGCGCGTCAACCGTCTTGTCGGTCGGATCGACGATGTCCATCAGGCGCTGGTGGGTACGGATTTCGAGCTGATCGCGCGACGTCTTGTTGACGTGCGGCGAACGCAGAATGTCAAAACGCTGAATGCGCGTCGGCAGCGGCACCGGGCCACGGACGATTGCGCCAGTCCGCTTCGCGGTATCGACGATTTCGGCAGCCGATTGATCGATCAGACGATAGTCGAAAGCCTTCAGGCGAATGCGGATTTTCTGTTGCTGCATGACGATTCCTTGAAAAGAGCGAGGCGATATTGCATCGCCGGACACTAAAAGAACGCGAAACCTGTTGCCCGCGGGGAGCGAGGCGCCAGCTTCCGAACGGTACTTCCACTGCTAAGCCCGCGATTCTACACGAAAAATCGGAGTGGTGGTGTGCGTTTGTCAAGACAGCAATGCGCACGCCACAAAGACAAAACCGGGTGCCAGATCAAACTGGACACCCGGTTTCGACGGTACGACTGCCTACCGTGGAATCACGGACCCCGGAGGGATCCGCGGATCGTCGATGTTATTCGATGATCTTGGCGACGACGCCGGCGCCGACGGTACGGCCACCTTCACGGATTGCGAAGCGCAGACCTTCTTCCATCGCGATCGGAGCGATCAGCTTCACCGTGATCGACACGTTGTCGCCCGGCATCACCATTTCCTTGTCCTTCGGCAGCTCGATCGAGCCCGTCACGTCCGTCGTACGGAAGTAGAACTGCGGACGGTAGTTGTTGAAGAACGGCGTGTGACGGCCGCCTTCGTCCTTGCTCAGCACGTACACTTCAGCCGTGAAGTGCGTGTGCGGCGTGATCGAACCCGGCTTCGCCAGAACCTGGCCACGCTCCACGTCTTCACGCTTCGTGCCGCGCAGCAGGATACCGACGTTGTCGCCTGCCTGACCTTGATCCAGCAGCTTGCGGAACATTTCAACGCCCGTGCAGGTCGTCTTCACCGTCGGCTTGATACCGACGATTTCGATTTCCTCGCCGACCTTCACGATGCCGCGCTCGACACGACCCGTCACCACCGTACCGCGGCCCGAGATCGAGAACACGTCTTCCACCGGCATCAGGAACGCGCCGTCAACTGCACGCTCCGGCGTCGGGATGTACGTGTCCAGTGCGTCTGCCAGGCTCATGATCGCCACTTCGCCCAGCTCGCCCGTGTCGCCTTCCAGCGCCAGCTTCGCCGAACCCTTCACGATCGGCGTGTCGTCACCCGGGAAGTCGTACTTCGACAGCAGTTCGCGAACTTCCATCTCGACCAGCTCGAGCAGTTCAGCGTCGTCCACCATGTCGCACTTGTTCAGGAACACGATGATGTACGGAACGCCAACCTGACGCGCCAGCAGGATGTGCTCACGCGTTTGCGGCATCGGGCCGTCCGCTGCCGAGCAAACCAGGATCGCGCCGTCCATCTGCGCTGCGCCCGTGATCATGTTCTTCACATAGTCAGCGTGGCCCGGGCAGTCGACGTGTGCGTAGTGGCGGTTTGCCGTTTCGTACTCGACGTGTGCCGTGTTGATCGTGATGCCGCGCGCCTTTTCTTCCGGTGCCGCGTCGATCTGGTCGTAGGCCTTCGCTTCGCCGCCGAACTTCTTCGTCAGAACCGTCGTGATCGCTGCCGTCAGCGTCGTCTTGCCGTGGTCAACGTGACCAATCGTACCAACGTTGACGTGCGGCTTGGTCCGCTCAAACTTTTCTTTTGCCATGATTCTCTTCTTTCAAAAAATATCGGTTGGTAGCTTCAGATTTACTTCGACTTCGCGCTGATGATCGCTTCAGCAACGTTGCGCGGAGCTTCAGCGTAGTGCTTGAACTCCATCGTGTACGTTGCACGACCTTGCGTCAGCGAACGCAGCGACGTCGAGTAACCGAACATTTCCGACAGCGGCACTTCGGCGCGAACGATCTTGCCGCCGCCAACCATGTCTTCCATGCCCTGGACGATACCGCGACGGCCCGACAGGTCGCCCATCACGTTGCCCATGTAGTCTTCCGGCGTCTCGACTTCGACAGCCATCATCGGCTCGAGGACGACCGGGTTCGCCTTGCGCATCGCTTCCTTGAACGCCATCGAACCGGCCATGCGGAACGCGTTTTCGTTCGAGTCAACGTCGTGGTACGAACCGAACGTCAGGTGAACCTTCACGTCGACGACCGGGAAGCCAGCCAGCACGCCCGACTTCAGCGTGTCCTGAATACCCTTGTCGACCGCCGGGATGTATTCACGCGGAATCACACCACCCTTGATCTCGTCGAAGAACTCGTAGCCCTTGCCCTGTTCGTTCGGCTCGAGCGTGATGACCGCGTGACCGTACTGGCCGCGACCACCCGACTGCTTGACGAACTTACCGTCGACGTCCTTCGCCGTCGAACGGATCGTTTCGCGGTATGCAACCTGCGGCTTGCCGACGGTCGCTTCCACGCCGAATTCACGCTTCATCCGGTCGACCAGAATTTCGAGGTGGAGCTCGCCCATGCCCGAAATGATGGTCTGGCCCGATTCTTCGTCGGTCTGCACGCGGAACGACGGGTCTTCCTGCGCCAGACGGTTCAGCGCGAGGCCCATCTTTTCCTGGTCAGCCTTGGTCTTCGGCTCGACAGCCTGCGAAATCACCGGCTCCGGGAACACCATGCGCTCGAGAACGATCGGGTTCGCCGGGTCGCACAGCGTGTCGCCCGTGGTCGCTTCCTTCAGGCCGACCGCAGCAGCGATGTCGCCTGCACGGACTTCCTTGATTTCTTCACGCTGGTTCGCGTGCATCTGCAGAATACGACCGAGGCGTTCCTTCTTGCCCTTGGTCGAGTTCAGCAGCGTGTCGCCCGAGTTGACGACACCCGAGTACACACGGAAGAAGATCAGCTGGCCGACGAACGGGTCGGTCATGATCTTGAACGCGAGCGACGAGAATTTCTCGTCGTCCGACGCCTTGCGCTCTGCTTCTTCACCGTTTTCGAGCTCGCCCTTGACCGGCGGGATGTCGACCGGCGACGGCAGGAAGTCGATCACGGCGTCGAGCATACGCTGCACGCCCTTGTTCTTGAACGCGGTACCGCACAGCATCGGCTGGATTTCGCACGCGATCGTACGGTCACGCAGCGCCTTGACGATGTCGGCTTCCGGCAGATCGCCTTCTTCCAGGTACTTGTTCATCAGGTCTTCGCTGGCTTCAGCAGCCACTTCGACCATCTTTTCGCGCCATTCCTTGCAGGTCTCGGCGAGCTCGGCCGGGATGTCGACGTAGTCGAACTTCGTGCCTTGCGACGCTTCGTCCCAAATGATCGCCTTCATCTTGATCAGGTCGACCACGCCCTTGAAGTTTTCTTCCGAGCCGATCGGCACCACGACCGGAACCGGATTCGCCTTCAGGCGCAGACGGAGCTGGTCGTAGACCTTGAAGAAGTTCGCGCCGGTACGGTCCATCTTGTTGACGAACGCGAGACGGGGCACCTTGTACTTGTTAGCCTGGCGCCACACCGTTTCCGACTGCGGCTGCACGCCGCCCACTGCGCAGTACACCATGCATGCGCCGTCGAGCACGCGCATCGAACGCTCCACTTCGATCGTGAAGTCGACGTGGCCCGGGGTGTCGATGATGTTGATGCGGTGTTCCGGATAGTTGCCGCCCATGCCCTTCCAGAAGGCCGTGGTAGCAGCGGACGTGATCGTGATGCCACGTTCCTGTTCCTGCTCCATCCAGTCCATCGTTGCTGCGCCGTCGTGGACTTCACCGATCTTGTGGTTCACACCGGTGTAAAACAGAATGCGCTCGGTCGTCGTCGTCTTGCCGGCGTCGATGTGAGCGCTAATACCGATATTGCGGTAGCGCTCGATAGGAGTCTTGCGAGCCACTTTGATCCTCTACTGGGATAACACGATGCAGCCCTGCTGCATCATGCTTCAACACAAACGGGCGAGGCGCCTGAAAAGCGCACCCGCCCGGAATTTATTTCCGCAAACAGCCCAGCCAGGCGCTTAGAAACGGAAATGCGAGAACGCGCGGTTGGCTTCTGCCATGCGGTGAACTTCATCGCGCTTCTTCATCGCGCCGCCACGGCCTTCGGCCGCTTCGGTGAGTTCGCCTGCCAGACGCAGAGCCATCGACTTCTCGCTGCGCTTCTTCGCAGCCTCACGCAGCCAGCGCATCGCCAATGCCATACGACGCGACGGGCGCACTTCGACCGGAACCTGATAGTTGGCACCACCAACGCGACGGCTCTTCACTTCGACCACCGGCTTCACGTTGTTGAGCGCAACGGTGAACACTTCCAGCGGGTCCTTGCCACCCTTGGTCTGGATTTGTTCGAATGCGCCATAAACGATGCGCTCCGCGACCGACTTCTTGCCGGACAGCATCAGCATGTTCATGAACTTGGCTACATCAACGTTGCCGAACTTCGGATCCGGCAACACTTCCCGCTTGGGGACTTCGCGACGACGCGGCATGATTCTTCCTTTACCTGTTCAGTTGGAGCTGCATCCAGCCCCGCGGTCACCAACAAACCCGATCACATCTTCACGACTAACCAGCTTGGCCGGGTGACCACTTACTCGACAGCACCGGCAATCCGGCACTCCCGCCTTGACCGCCCTGCGGCGATCCCTGATCAAAAACTGCTTACTTGGCAGCCTTTGCACGCTTCGCGCCGTACTTCGAGCGCGCTTGCTTGCGGTCCTTGACGCCCTGGGTATCCAGCGAGCCGCGAACCATGTGGTAACGCACACCCGGCAAGTCCTTCACACGGCCGCCGCGGATCAGCACAACCGAGTGTTCCTGCAGGTTGTGGCCTTCACCGCCGATGTACGAAATCACTTCGAAGCCGTTCGTCAGACGAACCTTGGCGACCTTACGGAGTGCCGAGTTCGGCTTCTTCGGCGTCGTCGTGTACACACGGGTGCACACGCCGCGACGCTGGGGGCAGTCCTGCAGGGCCGGGCTCTTGCTCTTCGTCGTTTCCGACTGACGGCCTTTGCGAACCAGTTGGTTGATGGTTGGCATTGTTTATTCCTGAAATTGAACAAAATCTGCACATCGATTTCGGGCAAAGCGAGAATCGACGCACAGTTGACTTCCGAACCGGCGATACGGACACGAACCTTCGAACGCGACTCGGCCCACCGAATACCGGAACCCAGCATGATATTCCGGAAATACCAACTAAGTCAACGGCTTGCGTGATTTGCCAGCCGCGCGGGCGGTTTACCGGAAGGGTCGGAACACCTGTGTCATGCCGATTCGACGACGTCGATGATCTCGTCGCCGAAGCGTTCCAGCTTGCGCACCCCCATGCCGGGGATATGGCGCAGGTCGTCGATCGTCTCCGGCGCGTTGCGCGCGATTTCGGCCAGCGTCGCGTCGTGGAAGATCACGTAGGCCGGCACGCCGTCTGACTTCGCGGTTTCCGCGCGCCACGCACGCAGCGCATCCCAGCGTGCGCGCTCGCGCGTGCCCATGCCGGCCGTCGGATCGACCCGCGTGCCGCCGCGGCTCGAAGACTGGCGCGTGCGCTGCGGCTTAACGTAGCGGCGCAGCGTGACTTTCTCCTCGTTCTTCAGCACCGGCTTCGCGGCCTCGGTCAGCATCAGCGCGCCGAAGCCGCCATGGTCGACCGCCAGATAGCCGTACGCCACGAGCTGACGAAAAATCGCGCGCCATTCTGGCTCGGACAGCGACGCACCGATCCCGAACGTACTGAGCTGGTCGTGACCGCGCTGCAGCACCTTCTCGGTCCGTCCGCCGCGCAGGATCTCGATCAGATGGCTCGAACCGAAATTGAAGCCGCTCGCGCGCTGCGCGCGGAATACGCACGACAGCGCCATCTGCGCCTCGCGCGTCGCGTCCCACGAATCAGGCGGCTCGAGGCACGTGTCGCAATTGCCGCACGGCTGGCTCGCCTCCCCGAAGTAGTTCAGAAGCCGCACACGCCGGCACGAGATCGTCTCGCACAGCCCGAGCAGCGCATCGAGCTTCGACGTCTGCACGCGCTTGTGCGCGTCGTCCGCATCGGATTCATCGATCATCTTGCGCTGCTGGACGACGTCGCCGAGCCCATACGCCATCCACGCATTCGCCGGCATCCCGTCGCGGCCCGCACGACCGGTTTCCTGGTAGTAGCCTTCGACGCTCTTCGGCAAATCGAGATGGGCGACGAAGCGCACGTCCGGCTTGTCGATGCCCATGCCGAACGCGATGGTCGCGCACATCACGATGCCTTCCTCGCGCTGGAACATTTCCTGGTGCTTCTGCCGCACCTCGAACTCCATCCCCGCGTGATACGGCAGCGCGCGCACGCCCTGTGCCTTCAGCCATTCGGCCGTTTCCTCGACCTTGCGGCGCGACAGGCAGTAGACGACGCCCGCGTCGGTCGTGCCGTCCGCGTTCGTGTGCTCGGCACGGATGAAGTCGAGCAGTTGCGCGCGCGCGTTGTCCTTCTCGACGATCCGGTAGCGGATGTTTGGCCGGTCGAAGCTCGACACGAACACGCGCGCATCGTCGAGCGCGAGGCGATGGATGATCTCGTCTCGCGTGATCGCGTCGGCGGTGGCCGTCAGCGCGATGCGCGGCACCGACGGGAAACGCTCGTGCAGCACCGACAGCTGGATGTATTCGGGACGGAAGTCATGCCCCCACTGCGACACGCAGTGCGCTTCGTCGATCGCGAACAGGCCGATCTTCGCGCGCTCGAGCAGGTCGAGGAAGCGCCCGGTCATCAAACGCTCCGGCGCGACGTACAGCAGGTCGATCTCGCCCTCGCGCAGCGCGCGCTCGGTCGCCGCGGCCTCGGCGCCCGACAGCGTCGAATTCAGGTAGGCCGCGCGCACGCCGACTTCGCTGAGCGCGGCGACCTGGTCCTGCATCAGCGCGATCAGCGGCGATACCACGATGCCGGCGCCCTGCCCGGCTTCGCGGCGCAGCAGCGCCGGAATCTGGTAGCACAGCGACTTGCCGCCGCCCGTCGGCATCAGCACGAGGCAATCGCCGCCGCCGGCGACGTGCTCGACGATCTCGCCCTGCTGGCCGCGAAATGCGGAGTAACCAAAGACTTCGTCGAGGATTTCGAGGGCGCGGGACATGAATGATGAGAGGCAGGACGGCGAAACGATGACCGCGATTTTAACAACCCGCTCGCGCAGCGCGCGGCGAATCGTGCAACGTTGGCCAATCGACAGAGTTCGTGCACGCGCATGACGGGCCTGCGCAAGCGTACGGCAAGCCCGTCATGCACGTGAACGACGGATAAAAAAAACCGCCCGGCGGACCGGGCGGTTTCGATGACAGCGAATACGCAACGTGAAGCGGCTCGCGCCGCCCGCGCTTATTCGGCTGCCGGATGTTGCGGCTCTTCCGCAGGCGCGCTCGGCGTGCCGAAGTCGAATGCCTCTTCCGCTGCGATCTGATCGAAACGCTCGCGGTCGGACATCTCCTTCGCCTTGCGTGCCTTGTGGAACGCGAGACCCGTACCGGCCGGGATCAGACGGCCGACGATCACGTTTTCCTTCAGGCCGCGCAGATCGTCGCGCTTGCCCATGATCGCCGCTTCGGTCAGCACGCGGGTCGTTTCCTGGAACGATGCCGCCGAGATGAACGAGTCGGTCGACAGCGACGCCTTCGTGATACCGAGGAGCACGTTGTCGTACGACGCCGGACGCTTGCCCTCGGCGATCATGCGATCGTTCTCGTCCAGCATGTCGGAACGCTCGACCTGTTCGCCCGGGATGAAGCGCGTATCACCGTTGTCGGTGATCTGCACACGACGCAGCATCTGGCGAACGATCACCTCGATGTGCTTGTCGTTGATCTTCACGCCCTGCAGACGATACACGTCCTGCACTTCGTCGACGATGTAGCGCGACAGCGCCTCGATACCCTGCAGACGCAGGATGTCGTGCGGATCGGCCGGACCGTCCACGATCATTTCGCCCTTGTTGACGACCTGAGCATCGTGGACCAGCACCTGCTTTTCCTTCGCGATCAGGAACTCGTGCTGATTGCCTTCGAGGTCCGTGATGACGAGACGCTGCTTGCCCTTCGTGTCCTTGCCGAACGACGTCGTACCGGTGACTTCCGCGAGAATGCCGGCATCCTTCGGCGAACGCGCTTCGAACAGTTCCGCCACCCGCGGCAGACCGCCGGTAATGTCACGCGTCTTCTGCGCTTCGGTCGGGATACGTGCGAGCACTTCACCCACCTGCACTTGCTGGCCGTCCTTCACGGTAATCAGTGCGCCGACCTGGAAGCCGATCTGCACCGCGTGCTCCGTGCCCGGAATCTTGACTTCGTCGCCGTTCGCGTCGAGCAGCTTCACCTGCGGACGCACGCTCTTCGAAGCTTGCGAACCGCGACGCTTCACGTCGATCACGACCAGCGTCGACAAGCCGGTCACGTCGTCGATCTGCTTCGCGACGGTCACGCCTTCCTCGACGTTCTCGAACTTCACCGTACCACCGTACTCGGTGATGATCGGACGCGTCATCGGATCCCACGTCGCCAGCTGCGTGCCAGCCTTGATCGCCGCGCCGTCGAGCTGCAGCAGCGTCGCGCCGTACGGGATCTTGTGACGTTCGCGCTCGCGGCCGATATCGTCGGTGATCAGCGCCTCGCCCGAACGCGAGATGACGATCTGCTCGCCCTTCGCGTTGGTGACGTAACGCATCGTCGCCGTGAAACGCACGATACCGTTGCTCTTCGCTTCGACCGACGACGCCACTGCCGCACGCGATGCCGCACCACCGATGTGGAACGTACGCATCGTCAGCTGCGTGCCCGGTTCACCGATCGACTGTGCCGCGATCACGCCGACTGCTTCACCGACGTTCACGAGCGAGCCGCGGCCGAGGTCACGGCCGTAGCAGGCCGCGCACAGGCCGTAACGCGTTTCGCAGGTCAGCGGCGTGCGCACGCGCACTTCGTCGATGCCGAGGCGTTCGATCTCCTCGACCGCCGTTTCGTCGAGCAGCGTGCCCGATTCGTACAGCGTTTCCTGCGTTTCCGGGTTCACGACGTCCGCGACCGCGACGCGGCCGAGGATACGGTCGCGCAGCGCCTCGACGACTTCACCGCCTTCGACCAGCGCCTTCATCGCCACGCCGTTCGACGTGCCGCAATCGTCCTCGACCACCACCAGATCCTGCGTGACGTCGACGAGACGACGGGTCAGGTAACCCGAGTTTGCCGTCTTCAGTGCCGTATCAGCCAGACCCTTACGTGCACCGTGGGTCGAGATGAAGTACTGCAACACGTTCAGGCCTTCGCGGAAGTTCGCGGTAATCGGCGTCTCGATAATCGAGCCGTCCGGCTTCGCCATCAGGCCGCGCATACCGGCCAGCTGACGAATCTGCACCGCCGAACCCCGGGCGCCCGAGTCGGCCATCATGTAGATCGAGTTGAACGACTCCTGGCGCGTCTCGTTGCCGTCGCGGTCCGTCACCGGCTCCGTCGACAGCTGCTCCATCATCGCCTTGCCGACCGCTTCCGACGTCGCCGACCAGATGTCGACCACGTTGTTGTAGCGTTCCTGCGCAGTGACGAGACCCGACATGTACTGGCGGTCGTACTCCTTCACCTTCTTCGCGGCGTCGCCGACGATCGTTTCCTTCTGCGGCGGCACGAGCATGTCGTCGACGCAGATCGAAATGCCGGCGCGCGTCGCGAGGCGGAAACCCGACTGCATCAGCTGGTCGGCGAACACGACCGTCGCACGCAGACCGCACTTGCGGAACGCGGTGTTGATCAGGCGCGAGATTTCCTTCTTCTTCAGCGGCTTGTTCAGCACCGAGAACGGCAGGCCGTGCGGCAGGATCTCCGACAGGATCGCGCGACCGACGGTCGTCGCGTACAGCGAGATCTTCGGCACGAATTGCGGCGCGCCTTCCGACGTGTCTTCGTTGCGGACCATTTCGGTGATCCGCACGTTGACGCGCGATGCCAGCTCGACTTCCTTGTTCTCGTACGCGCGGATCACTTCCGACACGCCGGTGAACGACAGGCCTTCGCCCTTGCCGTTGATCGCTTCGCGGGTCGCGTAGTACAGACCCAGCACGATATCCTGCGACGGCACGATCGACGGATCGCCGTTGGCCGGGAACAGCACGTTGTTCGACGCCAGCATCAGCGTGCGCGCTTCCATCTGCGCTTCGAGCGACAGCGGCACGTGAACGGCCATCTGGTCACCGTCGAAGTCGGCGTTGAACGCCGCGCAGACGAGCGGGTGCAGCTGGATCGCCTTGCCTTCGATCAGCACGGGCTCGAACGCCTGGATACCGAGACGGTGCAGCGTCGGCGCACGGTTCAGCATCACCGGGTGCTCGCGGATCACCTCTTCGAGGATGTCCCACACCACCGGCGTCTGGTTCTCGACTTCCTTCTTCGCAGCCTTGATGGTCGTCGCGACGCCCATCACTTCCAGCTTGTTGAAGATGAACGGCTTGAACAGCTCGAGCGCCATCAGTTTCGGCAGACCGCACTGGTGCAGCTTCAGCGTCGGGCCGACCACGATGACCGAACGGCCCGAGTAGTCGACGCGCTTGCCCAGCAGGTTCTGACGGAAACGACCGCCCTTGCCCTTGATCATGTCGGCAAGCGACTTCAGCGGACGCTTGTTCGCGCCCGTCATCGCCTTGCCGCGACGACCGTTGTCGAGCAGCGAGTCGACGGCTTCCTGCAGCATCCGCTTTTCGTTGCGGACGATGATTTCAGGGGCCTTCAGCTCGAGCAGACGCTTCAACCGGTTGTTACGGTTGATCACGCGGCGATACAGGTCGTTCAGGTCCGACGTCGCGAAACGGCCGCCGTCCAGCGGCACGAGCGGACGCAGTTCCGGCGGCAGCACCGGCAGCACTTCGAGGATCATCCACTCGGGCTTGATGCCCGAGCGCTGGAATGCCTCGAGGACCTTCAGGCGCTTCGCGTACTTCTTGATCTTCGCTTCCGAGCCGGTGTTCTTCAGCTCGGTGCGCAGCGTCTCGACCTGCTCGTCGATGTTGATCGCGCGCAGCAGTTCACGCACGCCTTCCGCGCCCATTTCGGCACGGAATTCGTCGCCGTATTCCTCGACCTTGTTGTAGTAATCCTCTTCGGTCATGATCTGCCGCGCCTTCAGCGGCGTCATGCCCGGTTCGATCACCACGTATGCTTCGAAGTACAGCACGCGTTCGATGTCGCGCAGCGTCATGTCGAGCACCATGCCCAGACGCGACGGCAGCGACTTCAGGAACCAGATGTGCGCGACCGGCGAGGCCAGCTCGATGTGGCCCATCCGTTCACGACGCACCTTCGCCAGCGTCACTTCGACGCCGCACTTCTCGCAGATCACGCCGCGGTGCTTCAGACGCTTGTACTTGCCGCACAGGCACTCGTAGTCCTTGATCGGCCCGAAGATCTTCGCGCAGAAGAGACCATCGCGTTCCGGCTTGAACGTACGGTAGTTGATGGTCTCCGGCTTTTTCACTTCACCGAACGACCACGAACGGATCTTGTCCGGCGAGGCCAGACCGATCTTGATCGCGTCGAAAACTTCTTCCTGTTGGACTTGCTTGAATAGATCGAGCAGAGCTTTCATTGCTTTCTCTCCGTAGTCCGATTAATTGCGGTCGAGATCGATGTCGATACCGAGCGAGCGGATTTCCTTCACGAGCACGTTGAAGGATTCCGGCATGCCTGCATCGATCACGTGATCGCCCTTGACGAGGTTCTCGTAAACCTTCGTCCGGCCGGTCACGTCGTCCGACTTCACCGTCAGCATTTCCTGCAGCACGTAGGACGCGCCGTACGCTTCGAGTGCCCACACTTCCATTTCACCGAAACGCTGGCCACCGAACTGCGCCTTACCACCCAGCGGCTGCTGCGTGACGAGCGAGTACGGGCCGGTCGAACGCGCGTGCATCTTGTCGTCGACCAAGTGGTGCAGCTTCAGGTAGTGCATGTAACCCAGCGTCACGCGACGTTCGAACATCTCGCCCGTGCGGCCGTCGTACAGGCGGACCTGGTTCTTCGACGGGTTCATGCCGAGCTGTTCCGCGATGTCGTCCGGGAACGCGAGGTCGAGCATCTTGCCCATTTCTTCCTCGGTCGCACCGTCGAACACCGGCGTTGCGAACGGCACGCCTTCGCGCAGGTTCTTCGCGAGTTCGAGGATCTCGTCGTCGGTGAAGCTTTCCAGGTCTTCCTGGCGGCCCGACTCGTTGTAGATCTTCGTCAGGAACACGCGCAGTTCCTCGATCTTCGCCTGACGCTGCAGCATTTCGCCGATACGCCAGCCGAGGCCCTTCGCGGCCCAGCCGAGGTGCACTTCCAGAACCTGACCCACGTTCATCCGCGACGGCACGCCGAGCGGGTTCAGCACGACGTCTGCCGGACGGCCATCGGCCATGTACGGCATGTCTTCGATCGGGACGATCTTCGACACGACACCCTTGTTACCGTGGCGGCCTGCCATCTTGTCGCCAGGCTGCAGGCGGCGCTTCACCGCGAGGTACACCTTGACCATCTTCAGCACGCCCGGCGGCAGTTCGTCGCCTTGCGTGAGCTTCTTGCGCTTCTCTTCGAACGCGAGATCGAACTGGTGACGCTTTTCTTCGATCGAGTTCTTGATCGCTTCGAGCGATGCCGCTGCCTCGTCGTCCGCGAGGCGGATGTCGAACCAGTGGTAGTGGTCGAGGTCTTCCAGGTAAGCCTGGTCGATCTTCGTGCCCTTCGCGAGCTTCTTCGGACCGCCGTTCGCGACCTTGCCCACCAGCATCCGTGCGAGACGCTGGAACGCGTCGCCTTCCACGATGCGCAGCTGGTCGTTCAGGTCGAGACGGTAGCGCTTCAGTTCGTCGTCGATGATCTGTTGCGCACGCTTGTCGCGCTGGATGCCTTCACGCGTGAACACCTGGACGTCGATCACGGTGCCGCTCATGCCCGACGGCACGCGCAGCGACGTGTCCTTCACGTCCGAAGCCTTCTCGCCGAAGATCGCGCGCAGCAGCTTCTCTTCCGGCGTCAGCTGAGTCTCGCCCTTCGGCGTGACCTTGCCGACCAGCACGTCGCCCGCTTCGACTTCCGCACCGATGTATACGATGCCCGATTCGTCGAGACGGCCGAGCTGGACTTCCGCCAGGTTCGAGATGTCGCGCGTGATTTCTTCCGGCCCGAGCTTCGTGTCGCGTGCAACGACGTTCAGCTCTTCGATGTGGATCGACGTGTAGCGATCGTCGGCCACGACCTTCTCCGAGATCAGGATCGAATCCTCGAAGTTGTAGCCGTTCCACGGCATGAACGCGATCAGCATGTTCTGGCCGAGCGCGAGCTCGCCCAGGTCCGTCGAGGCGCCGTCGGCCAGCACGTCGCCGCGCGAGACCTTGTCGCCCATCTTCACGATCGGACGCTGGTTGATGTTCGTGTTCTGGTTCGAACGCGTGTACTTGATCAGGTTGTAGATGTCGACGCCGACTTCACCTGCGACCGCTTCGTCGTCGTTCACGCGAATCACGATACGGCCTGCGTCGACATAGTCGACGACGCCGCCGCGGAACGCCTGAACCGTCGTGCCCGAGTCGACCGCGCAGGTGCGCTCGATGCCCGTACCGACGACCGGCTTTTCCGGACGCAGACACGGCACGGCCTGACGCTGCATGTTCGAACCCATCAGTGCACGGTTCGCGTCGTCATGCTCAAGGAACGGGATCAGCGAAGCTGCAACCGACACGATCTGCGACGGCGCCACGTCCATGTACTGGATGCGGTCCGGCGTGACCATCATCGTTTCGCCGGCTTCACGCGACGACACGAGTTCGTCGACCAGCGTGCCGTTCTCGTCGATCGCGGCGTTCGCCTGCGCGATCATGTATCGGCCTTCCTCGATCGCCGACAGGTAGTCGATCTGGTCGGTCACCTTGCTGTCCACGACCTTGCGGTACGGCGTCTCCAGGAAGCCGTACTCGTTCAGGTGCGCGTACAGTGCGAGCGAGTTGATCAGACCGATGTTCGGACCTTCCGGCGTTTCGATCGGGCACACGCGGCCATAGTGGGTCGGGTGCACGTCACGAACTTCGAAGCCTGCGCGTTCGCGCGTCAGACCGCCCGGGCCCAGTGCGGAAACACGGCGCTTGTGCGTGATTTCCGACAGCGGGTTGGTCTGGTCCATGAACTGCGACAGCTGCGACGAACCGAAGAACTCGCGGATCGCCGACGAAATCGGCTTCGAGTTGATCAGGTCGTGCGGCATCAGGTTTTCGCTTTCGGCCTGGCCGAGGCGTTCCTTGACCGCGCGCTCGACACGCACCAGACCCGCGCGGAACTGGTTTTCCGCCAGTTCGCCGACGCAACGCACGCGACGGTTGCCGAGGTGGTCGATATCGTCCACTTCGCCCTTGCCGTTGCGCAGTTCGACCAGGATCTTGATCGTCGCGAGGATGTCGTCGTCCTGCAGCGTCATCGGGCCGGTGATCTCGTCACGGCTGACGCGGCGGTTGAACTTCATACGGCCGACCTTCGACAGGTCGTACGCTTCTTCGCTGTAGAACAGACGGTTGAACAGCGCCTCGACCGCTTCTTCGGTCGGCGGCTCGCCCGGACGCATCATGCGGTAGATCGCGATGCGCGCGGCCGTCTTGTCGGTCGTTTCGTCGACACGCAGCGTCGACGAGATGTACGGACCCTGGTCCAGATCGTTCGTGTAGAGCGTCTGGATGTCCTTGATGCCCGCTTCGCGCAGCTTCTCGAGCACGCTTTCCGTGACTTCGTCGTTCGCGGTCGCGATCACTTCGCCGGTGTCGCCGTCGACGACATTCTTCGCCAGCACGCGGCCGAGCAGATAGTCTTCCGGCACCGAGATGTACTTCGTCTTCGCGGCTTCAAGATCGCGAATGTGCTTCGCGTTGATCCGCTTGTCCTTCTGGACGATAACCTTGCCGTCGCGATCCGAGATGTCGAAACGCGCGACTTCACCACGCAGGCGCTCGGGCACGAACTCGAGTTGCGCGCCTTCGTCCATCAGCGTGAAGTTGTCGAACACGAAGAAGTTCGCGAGGATCTGTTCCGGCGTGAGGCCGATGGCCTTCAGCAGGATCGTGACCGGCATCTTGCGGCGACGGTCGACGCGGAAGTACAGGATGTCCTTCGGATCGAATTCGAAGTCGAGCCACGAGCCGCGGTACGGAATGATCCGTGCCGAGAACAGCAGCTTGCCCGAGCTGTGCGTCTTGCCCTTGTCGTGTTCGAAGAACACGCCCGGCGAACGGTGCAGCTGCGAGACGATGACACGCTCGGTGCCGTTGATGACAAACGAGCCCGTCGGCGTCATGAGCGGAATTTCGCCCATGTACACTTCCTGCTCCTTCACTTCCTTGACGACCGGCTTGTTCGGCGATTCCTTGTCGAGAATGACGAGGCGGACCTTCGCGCGCAGCGCGGAGCAGTACGTCAGGCCACGCTGCTGGCATTCCTTGATGTTGAATGCCGGCGCGGACAGCGCATAGCTCACGAACTCGAGGCGCGCGAAGCCGTTGTGCGAAACAATGGGAAATACCGATGTGAATGCGGCTTGCAAACCTTCAGGCTTGCGTTGCGTGCCAGGCACATCAGCTTGCAGAAACGTGCTGAATGATTCAAGCTGGGTGGCCAGCAAGAACGGAACTTGGTGAACGATGGGGCGCTTCGCGAAACTCTTGCGAATGCGCTTCTTCTCGGTGAAGGAATATTGCATACGATCTCCGAATCACGGCGGGTGCTGTCGAGGCGGGATACCTGGACGTTTCGAACCCGAGTGTTCACCGACTGAGACCCGATGGCCGCCCGATGGCTTGAACGAGCCGAGAAGCTTGGTGGTTGGCCGCTACCAACCGCTGGCTGACGGCAGCGGATGCCTGTGTTGCCCGCTACCCGACCAAACTTGCCTTCTGCAGTCGCTTCAGAAGACAAAGAGAAACGCCGATCGCGACCGTTGCTTACGATCCGGCGGTTTTCTTTGGCTTCTGGGGCCGATTATTCGGGCTCCCGAATGAGTGCCAGAATAACGTCCCCACAAAGCACAAAAAGGCCGGCGGTGAAAATACCGCCAGCCTTCGCACAGCGCGTCGAAACTTACTTGACTTCGACCTTCGCGCCTGCTTCTTCCAGCTTCTTCTTCGCTTCTTCAGCAGCAGCCTTGTCGACGCCTTCCTTGACAGCCTTCGGTGCGCCGTCAACGACGTCCTTCGCTTCCTTCAGGCCCAGGCCCGTCAGTTCGCGAACTGCCTTGATGACTGCAACCTTGTTGCTGCCTGCTTCAGCCAGGACGACCGTGAATTCGGTCTTCTCTTCTGCAGCAGCAGCAGCGCCGCCGCCTGCCGGGCCAGCGACTGCCACTGCAGCTGCCGACACGCCAAACTTCTCTTCGAATGCCTTGACCAGTTCGTTCAGTTCCAGAACGGTCATCCCTTCGACTGCTGCCAGGATGTCTTCTTTTGCGATTGCCATTTGAAATACTCCTAAATTGAATTCGGATACAGCCAGCGATCAGTGACGCTGATGCACGCTCGATTACGCAGCTTCTGCTTGCTTCTTCTCGGCCAGCGCGGCAAGAGCACGCGCGAAGCCCGAAACAGGCGATTGCATAACGAACAGCAGCTTCGAGAGCAGTTCTTCACGGCTCGGGATGCTTGCCAGCGCTTGCACGCCAGCCTTGTCCATCACCTTGCCATCGAACGAACCAGCCTTGATGACCAACTTGTCATTGCTCTTGCTGAAGTCGTTGACGACCTTAGCAGCAGCAATTGCATCTTCCGAGATGCCGTAGATCAGGGGGCCAGTCATCTGCTCTGCCAGCGGAGCAAAAGGCGTACCTTCAACGGCGCGACGCGCCAGCGTGTTCTTCAACACGCGCAGGTAAACCTGTTGCTCACGCGCTTTCGCGCGCAGCTTGGTCAGATCGCCAACCGCAATTCCACGATACTCAGCCAGCACAACGGTCTGGGCCTTCGCGACTTGCGCGGCAACCTCAGCGACGACGGCTTGCTTGTCTTCTCTATTAAGCGGCACGGTTAGCCTCCAGAAACGATACGTTCGGCACGAAACCTCACGTACCTCGTTCAACAACGGCGTCCGACCTCGTTAGGAGTATTTCCACCTCACGCCGTGAATCGCTTCACGACCTGCGGCTTCACCACTGCAAAACTTTTTCGGGTTCGCCATCTGCGTTGGCTTGAATTAAGGGATCGCCTGCCTGCTGCGCCCCACCAACGGTCTTTGATAACCGGTTGCCCGCCCTGCTGCACGAACAACCGCCCAAAGCCCATGTAGGCCGCTTCGCGAACGAAGCGGCCCGAATACTTGCTTACTGTGCTGCCAGCGTAGCCTGGTCGACACGCACGCCGACACCCATCGTGCTCGACAGTGCGATCTTGCGCAGGTAGACGCCCTTGCTCGTTGCCGGCTTGGCCTTCTGCAGCGCTTCGATCAGTGCCGACAGGTTCGAACGCAGTGCGGTCGATTCGAACGATGCACGGCCGATGGTCGCGTGGATGATACCGGCCTTGTCGACACGGAATTGCACCTGACCAGCCTTCGCGTTCTTGACTGCAGTCGCGACGTCCGGCGTGACCGTGCCGACCTTCGGGTTCGGCATCAGGCCGCGCGGGCCGAGGATCTGACCGAGCGTACCGACGATACGCATCGTGTCCGGCGAAGCGATCACGATGTCGAAGTCCATCTGGCCAGCCTTGATCTGCTCAGCCAGGTCTTCCATACCGACGATTTCCGCGCCTGCTGCACGAGCCTGCTCGGCCTTGTCGCCTTGTGCGAACACGGCAACGCGAACCGACTTGCCCGTACCTGCCGGCAGAACGACCGAACCACGAACGACTTGGTCCGACTTCTTCGCGTCGATGCCGAGCTGGACTGCGACGTCGATCGATTCGTTGAACTTCGCGCTCGCGCATTCCTTCACGAGTGCCAGTGCGTCTTCGATCGCGTACAGCTTCTGACGGTCGACCTTGGCGGCAAATGCCTGACGGCGCTTGGAGATCTTAGCCATTTACACGCCCTCCACAGTGATGCCCATCGAGCGTGCGCTACCAGCGATGGTGCGAACGGCTGCGTCCAGATCAGCTGCCGTAAGGTCCGGCATCTTGGTCTTCGCGATTTCTTCGGCTTGAGCGCGCGTGATCGAACCGACCTTGTCGGTGTGCGGCTTGCTCGAGCCCTTGTCCACCTTCGCCGCCTTCTTGATCAGGACGGTCGCCGGCGGCGTCTTCATCACGAACGTGAAGCTCTTGTCAGCGTATGCCGTGATGACCACCGGCACCGGCAGACCCGGCTCCATGCCTTGAGTCTGCGCGTTGAACGCCTTGCAGAACTCCATGATGTTCAGGCCGCGCTGGCCCAGTGCCGGACCGACCGGCGGCGACGGGTTGGCTTTACCTGCAGGAATCTGCAGCTTGATAAAGCCGACAATCTTCTTTGCCATTTGTAAACCTCGTTGGAACGCCAGACGGCGTTCGGTGAGTGATAACGCGCGTTCGCCGTTGGCTACTGACGCTCCTCAACGGCCATAACGCGAGCCGTAAGCGCGAAGGCGGGCAGCCGAGGCTGCCCACCGAATCGGGATCAAACTTTTTCGACCTGACCGAACTCGAGTTCGACCGGGGTAGAGCGGCCAAAGATGGTGACCGACACACGCACGCGCGATTTTTCGTAGTTGACTTCCTCGACAGTGCCGTTGAAGTCCGTGAACGGGCCTTCCTTGACACGCACCATCTCGCCAACTTCGAACAGGGTCTTTGGGCGCGGCTTCTCGACGCCTTCCTGCATCTGCGACATGATCTTTTCGACTTCCTTCGGGGAAATCGGGGTCGGGCGGTTACGCGCACCGCCGACGAAACCCGTGACCTTCGCCGTGTTCTTGACGAGGTGCCATGTTTCGTCCGTCATCTCCATTTCCACCAGCACGTAGCCGGGGAAGAATCGACGCTCGGTTACAGCCTTGTGGCCACCTTTGACTTCGACCACTTCTTCGGTCGGAACCAGGATCTGACCGAATTTATCCTGCATGCCAGCACGTTCGATGCGCTCTTGAAGCGCGCGCTGCACGCTCTTCTCCATACCGGAGTAGGCGTGCACGACGTACCAACGCTTTCCGCTCGGGGATGCCGGAGTATCGCTCATATCATTTCCAACCCAGAATCGCCGAGAAAATCACCCATTCGATCGATTTGTCACTCAACCAGAGGAAAATCGCCATCACGAGCACGAAACCGAACACGACGAGTGTGGTTTGCGTTGCTTCCTTGCGGGTGGGCCAAACGACCTTGCGGACTTCCTTGTACGAATCCTTGGCAAATGCGATGAGGCTCTTGCCAGGCACGGACATCAGACCGACGGCTACGCCGGCGATGATACCTACCGCCAATGCGGCGCCGCGGACATACCACTGCTGGTTGGCCAGCCAGAAGAAGCCCACGAATCCGGCCAAGACCAGCAATACGCCCAGGGCCAGCATCAGCTTATCGCCGGAGGTATTTACAGTTTCGACGGATGGATTCGCCATAACACCTTAAAACAAATGCCACGTGGGACACGTGGCGATTTTTGGCAGGGGCAGAGGGAATCGAACCCCCAACCTTCGGTTTTGGAGACCGACGCTCTGCCAGTTGAGCTATACCCCTAAACCATGTTGGGGCCGGCTGCCGCCAGCCCCAAAACTGTCGATCAACGAATAACTGGCTTACTCGATGATCTTGGCGACGACGCCGGCGCCGACGGTACGGCCACCTTCACGGATTGCGAAGCGCAGACCTTCTTCCATCGCGATCGGAGCGATCAGCTTCACCGTGATCGACACGTTGTCGCCCGGCATCACCATTTCCTTGTCCTTCGGCAGCTCGATCGAGCCCGTCACGTCCGTCGTACGGAAGTAGAACTGCGGACGGTAGTTGTTGAAGAACGGCGTGTGACGGCCGCCTTCGTCCTTGCTCAGCACGTACACTTCAGCCGTGAAGTGCGTGTGCGGCGTGATCGAACCCGGCTTCGCCAGAACCTGGCCACGCTCCACGTCTTCACGCTTCGTGCCGCGCAGCAGGATACCGACGTTGTCGCCTGCCTGACCTTGATCCAGCAGCTTGCGGAACATTTCAACGCCCGTGCAGGTCGTCTTCACCGTCGGCTTGATACCGACGATTTCGATTTCCTCGCCGACCTTCACGATGCCGCGCTCGACACGACCCGTCACCACCGTACCGCGGCCCGAGATCGAGAACACGTCTTCCACCGGCATCAGGAACGCGCCGTCAACTGCACGCTCCGGCGTCGGGATGTACGTGTCCAGTGCGTCTGCCAGGCTCATGATCGCCACTTCGCCCAGCTCGCCCGTGTCGCCTTCCAGCGCCAGCTTCGCCGAACCCTTCACGATCGGCGTGTCGTCACCCGGGAAGTCGTACTTCGACAGCAGTTCGCGAACTTCCATCTCGACCAGCTCGAGCAGTTCAGCGTCGTCCACCATGTCGCACTTGTTCAGGAACACGATGATGTACGGAACGCCAACCTGACGCGCCAGCAGGATGTGCTCACGCGTTTGCGGCATCGGGCCGTCCGCTGCCGAGCAAACCAGGATCGCGCCGTCCATCTGCGCTGCGCCCGTGATCATGTTCTTCACATAGTCAGCGTGGCCCGGGCAGTCGACGTGTGCGTAGTGGCGGTTTGCCGTTTCGTACTCGACGTGTGCCGTGTTGATCGTGATGCCGCGCGCCTTTTCTTCCGGTGCCGCGTCGATCTGGTCGTAGGCCTTCGCTTCGCCGCCGAACTTCTTCGTCAGAACCGTCGTGATCGCTGCCGTCAGCGTCGTCTTGCCGTGGTCAACGTGACCAATCGTACCAACGTTGACGTGCGGCTTGGTCCGCTCAAACTTTTCCTTGGCCATTTTCAACTCCCGAAAGGAATTTCACATGTTGCGCCGCGCGCAAACAGACACTGACTTTTTACTGCTGGTGCCCATGGGCAGGATCGAACTGCCGACCTCTCCCTTACCAAGGGAGTGCTCTACCACTGAGCCACATGGGCGCTATTACGCTTCAACTACACGGACTGGAGCGGGTGAAGGGAATCGAACCCTCGTCGTAAGCTTGGAAGGCTTCTGCTCTACCATTGAGCTACACCCGCACGGGCCACTAACGATTCCTTACCGCTCTCTGCGCTGATGTTCTGGTGGAGGAGGTTGGATTCGAACCAACGTAGGCGTAAGCCAACAGATTTACAGTCTGCCCCCTTTAGCCACTCGGGCACCCCTCCGTAGAGAACTGACGATTATGGGGGTGCATCGCACTTCTGTCAAGCACATCCGGAAGATTTTTTTCATTCTCTTCCAGCGCACCTGCGCGACTCACCCGACGCTCACGCTCACCCGGCTGAGGCAAGCAAGAGAGGATCGCCGATCGGCGCCCACATCTTCGTCAGACCCCGTCTTCAGTGTCGATTTTCATCTTCGCTGAAAACGAAAGACCGCCATCATAAGGCCTTCCGCGCATAATGCCAAGCGGGTAGATGCAAAAAATCCGCAATTTTCATGCCGATAGGTTTGTCGAGGCAGCCCGCCAAACGCTGGGACCAGCTAAAGCCGCTTGATGATGACGCGTCAGCACACCCTGCCAGGTCAGCCGGGATCTCCGCAGAGGCCTCCGGCGCACCGACACCGACGCCAAACCCGGATTCCCGATACAGCGCCACTGCCCACCTCTATCGCCGACAACCGGAATCGAACTTCAGGGCAGGGACCGGCATTGGGCCGCGCTCCTTCCGCGCGGACAGAAAACATGCGCGATACCGTCCCATTTCACGCGATCGAGCTGCTCCCGCATACCTGCCGCCTCATGCAACATCCGGGCTTCTTTCGTGCCTTCACGCGATCTTCGCTGCCTCCACGTCGCGCTCCGGCGGCACCGACAGTGATGCACAAGCAGGACGCGCAAAAAACGCGGTAGCTCGCATGGCATCCTTTGCCGCCGCTTACAACGAGGCGATGCAGCAAGCGCCACGGCTCCTGAAGCAGTCACGGACACATAATGTTGATCACGGCTGGCGGCGATGATGACACACGAGAATCTCAACCCTCCTGGCCGCCGCGTCGACTGAACGTCATCGTCGCAGCGAACGTGCCTCGGTGCAGCAAGCATTGCGTCGGTCCTTCGTGCAAGTTGATCAACATGAGTCTCTCGTCGGACTATCGCACTGCAGCTGCGCCATACATCCGATATCCGCTATGTGCAAACGATGCCCGGTCGGCTGCCCACGGATTTCAATGTGTAGCATCCGGCCTCGACGGCGCCGATTCTCTGCGTCGACTTTGGTCGAGATACCTATGCGACGCCGGCTGCGGACCGCGCACCCAGGAAGCTAACATCCGACACGAGCGCCTCGACGTCGACCGCTCGCTGCCCGGCGATGCTCGAGCTGACCGAGATCGGGGCAAAAACTGGATCTGGCGATTTGTACCGGACGAGCATTCCGCGCAGGGTGATCCAAGCGTCGCATGCACATCACGGTCGACCTCCCGACATTTGGGCGTCGGCGGAAGGCCCGGTGGGAATTCCGGTCGTCATTCGGGTGCTAACGGGCATGCTCTCACGGCCTCGAGCTGCCGTGCATTTACCATGAACGCGCCAGCAACACACCGGCAACATCGGCGCCTCGAACATAGCCACCGACATTGACCGGGAAAGTACCTTGACGGAGGCTTCACTGAGCCGCTACGAGCCGTCTCCCTGGTCGGCGATTGCAGCGAATCAGCCGGTGATTGGTCCGGGATGAAGGAAAGCGGTGGGTTCCGGCGAC